>JAGQXA010000087.1 GCA_020436865.1 Saprospiraceae bacterium
GCGATCGACGTGCCGGCGCCCGACTACGGTACCGGCGGTCGCGAAATGGCCTGGATCTACGACACCTATCGCACCTTCCGCGACAACGACATCGACGCCGCCGGCTGTGTGACCGGTAAACCCGTGAACCTCAATGGCATCCGGGGCCGGGAAGAAGCCACCGGACGTGGAGTCTATTACGGCATCCGCGAAGCCCTGAGCCATGCGGAAGACATGAAGGTCCTCGGCCTGGAGACGGGCACGGCCGGCAAAACGATGGTCGTGCAAGGCCTCGGTAACGTCGGTTCTTACACCGCCCGCATCTCGCAAGACGAAGGCGACGTCAAGATCATCGGCGTGTCGGAAGTGGAAGGCGCGATCTACAAGCCCAGCGGGATCGACATCCACGAACTGCTCAAGTGGCGTAAGGAAACGGGCTCCATCCTCGGATTCCCCGGGGCGACGAGTTTCCCGAAACAGGAACGCACCAAGGTGCTGGAGTTCGAATGCGACATCCTCGTGCCGGCCGCTCTGGAAAACCAGATCACCACCGACAACGCCGACCGCATTAAGGCCAAGATCATCGCCGAGGCCGCCAACGGCCCCATTACCTCCAATGCCGAAGAGGTGCTCCTGAAGAACGGCAAACTGATCATTCCCGACGTATTCCTCAATGCCGGCGGGGTGACGGTTTCCTACTTCGAATGGCTGAAGAACCTCTCGCACATGCGCTTCGGCCGGATGGAAAAGCGCTTCAACCAGAACACGTACAAGTCGATGCTCGACCAAATGGAGAAGATCACCGGCAAGTCGATCTCCGATCGCGACCGGGGTTTCATCGCCAAGGGAGCCGATGAGATCGACCTGGTGCGCTCTGGCCTGGAGGAAACCATGATCACCGCCTACAACCAGATCCGCGAGATCTCCAAGCGCAAGAAAAAGGTGCAGGACCTCCGCACCGCCGCCTTCGTCAATGCCATCCAAAAGATCGGCAGCGACTACCTGGCCATGGGCATTTTCCCCTAACGGCCGCCTCCCCGGATCACCCGGTCCGAACTCAGCGGGCTGGCTGGTATCTTACCCGCCAGCCCGCTTCTTTTTCCAGCATTCAAACGCCGATCCCGCTCTGCGCTCCAGGGTTGACAGAGCTCTCGCAATCCGAATTTTATTGGCATATCTTTTCCAAAATCCGCTCCATATAAAATTAACAGAGGATTTTCAGACTTCTCTTTGTATTTTATTTCCTAGTTGATATCTTGCATCCTTTAATCTGGCAACCTCAAAACAAATATATGGCCGAGAAATTGGATAAGATCGACCTCAAGATCCTCCGGATACTCCAGGAAAACAGCAAGATCACCAACCTGGACCTGTCCAAAAAGATCGGGCTTTCGCCCGCTCCGACCCTCGAGCGCGTCAAGAAACTCGAGCAATCGGAAGTGATCGAAAGCTATCACGCCAAGGTAAACCCACAGTCTATTGGCTTGAATGTCAAGACGTTCGTGTTGGTTTCCCTGGCCTGGCAAAAGGAAAACGCGCTGAATCACTTCCTGGAGAAGATCAAATCGATCGAAGAGATCACCGAATGTTACATCATCACCGGTGAAGCCGATTTCCTGATCAAGATCGTTTGTAAAGACATTCCGACCTACGAGCAGTTATTGTTCAAGACCCTTTCACAGATCGAAGAGATCGAGCGCCTGAAAACGCTCATGACGCTCTCGACGGTGAAGGATTCCAAAGTTCTGCCGTATCAATACAGCTAAACGAAGGCCGGCAATCGCCGAAAGCCGCTGGTCGCCTCGGGGCTGCCAGCGGCTTTTCCATTTTTAGATCCGTTATGTCTGCAGGCAATTGGTCATTACTCTGGGAGGTCCGGGCGCCGGAAGCCCCCTTCGCCTCCTACCTTTTCGGCACCATGCATGTGCGCGACCGGCGGGCCTTTCGGCAGGAAGCCCTGATCTTACAAAAGATCGACGCCTGCACAGCCTTTGCCTGTGAATACGACCTCGATCTGGCCGACAGCGACCTGCCTGACAAGCCCTTTCATCTCCCGGACGGGAGGGTACTGAACGACTACCTTCCCGCCCGAAAATACGGGCGCACGCGAATGGCACTGCTCAAAGCAACCGGCATCGACATCGGGCACTACCGGCGCCTGCGCCCAAGCATAATCCTGCAATTGCTTGGCGAACAGGTGCTGGCAGCCGACCGGCCCCTGGCCCTCGATGCGTACTTATGGCACTATGCCAGGGAAGCGGGAAAAGAGCTTGTAGGGATCGAGACCTTCGCCGAACAGCTCGAACTGCTGCAAAGTCTGCCCGTCGAGCCACAAGTGCGCTCGCTGGCGGCAGTCGCCCGGAATTTCGCCTCCTTCCGCAGGCAACTTATGCATCTGGCTGCTTGTTACGAAAAAGGCGATCTGCAGCGACTTTACCAGCTCTCCCGCCGGCAGGCCGGCGGCGCACGCAAAAGCCTCCTCCTCGAACGGAACCGGATCATGGCCGAACGCCTCGATCCGCTCCTGCGCAATCACTCGCTCTTTGCCGCCCTGGGCGCCGCCCATCTCGGCGGACAAAAAGGCGTGCTCCGACTGCTCAAACTGAAGGGGTGGAAGGTGAAAAGGGTGGAAGGGTGACAGAGGTTGAAAGGGGCGAAAAGGTGACAGAGGTTGCAGCGGTTGAAAAGGTTGCAGAGGTGCAAAGGGGTGACCCGATCGACATACCCTGCTCCGAAGGAGCGCCGGAGGACCTCATAGAGGTCCCCCCTCTATAGCAAACGCCCGGATTCCCACAAATTCCCGGCATTGCCCCCAATTAACCAACAAACCAATCCCCCAATAAACCAACAAACCAATCCCCCACAATGAAGATCAGCAAAGGCAACAAACGAGCGGTACTGCTGGGCGCCACCGGCCTGGTGGGAAGCTATGTGCTGGAGAACCTCCTGCTCCATCCCGCCTATGCCGAAGTGGTGGTCCTGGGCCGCCGAAAGGTCGACCTGGAGCATCCGCGCCTGCAGCAGCACCAGGTGGACTTCGAGCGGCTGGCAGATCATGCCGGACTGCTCCGCGGCGACGACCTGTTCTGCTGCCTCGGAACGACCCGCCGGCAGGCCGGCAGCCGGGAGGCTTTTTACCGGGTCGACTTCACCTACTCCTTCGAAGCGGCCAGAATCGCCGCCGCCAATCAGATGAATCAGCTGCTCGTCGTGTCGTCGGTCGGCGCCGACAAGGACTCGCTCTTTTACTATTCACGCGTCAAGGGGGAATTGGAGGAGGCGCTACAAGAACTCGACTTCTGGAGCCTGCACCTGTTCCAGCCCTCCGTCTTGCTCGGCTCGCGCAACGAAAACCGCTGGGGCGAACAGGCGGCCGGCCAGCTCGGTAAGTGGATCGATTCGATCACCGGCGGATTGCTCAGCAAATACCGGCCAATCGAAGCCGATATCGTGGCCCGAGCTATGGTAACCGCCGCTCAGGAATTACAGGGAGGCCGCCACGTATACCCCTCCCATCAACTGCAGGAGATCGCCGAACGCGAACAGGCACTCCTCAAAAAGTGACAAACCCATATGGACAAAAAAGTAGTCAAGACCTCGGAGATCCGCATCCAGATCGGCCTGAATGCCGACAAAATGCCCGTAAGCCTTAGTTGGGAAACGGAGGGCCAGGAGGGCGGCAAAGCGCAAGACAGCAAAGCCCTGCTCCTCTCCTTTTTCGACCGACAATCCAAAGATACGCTCAAGATCGACCTCTGGACGGTCGACATGCAGGTCGCCGAAATGGATCGCTTCTTCTTCCAAACCCTCCGAAGCCTGGCCGACACCTACTTCAGGGCCACGCAAAATAAGGAACTCGCCGCCGACATGCAGCGTTTTGTGCAGTACTTCGGCGAAAAAACGGAGATCATTCCCAAGTGATGTTGGATCACTTCAAGGCATCCGGATTGCGTAGCCACAGATCGCGCTGCGGGAAGGGGATCTCGACCCCATTCTGCCGGAACAATTCGGTAATGGCAAAGCGCAGGTCGCTTTTGATATACTCGATGGGGAAAATGTCGCGGCTGAAGAACTGTAGGGTAAAATCTAAGGAGGAATTGCCGAAATCACTAAACTGCACCGACGGTTTCGGCTTCTTGAGCACCTTAGAGTGATTGTTGGCCGCTTCCAGCAACAGTTTTTCGACCAGCCGGACATCGGAGGAGTAGGCCACGCCGACCCGTACCTGAAAGCGGGTGGCGGTGGTGCTATGACTCCAGTTCGTCACGTTGTTGAGCGTGAGTTTGGAGTTGGGTACGATGATCGAAGTGTCGTCGCGGGTAATGACGGTGGAGGTTCGCAGACCGATCTTGCTTACCCGCGCCACGAAGCCGTCGACCACCACCACGTCGCCGATCTCGAGCGTGCCTTCGATCATGATGATCAATCCGCTGACCAGGTCGTTGAAGGTTTGCTGGAGCCCCAGGCCCAAACCGACCAGCAAGGCGGCCGAGCCGGCCCAGATGACGGACAGGGAGATACCCACCGTTTCCATGGCCAATAATATGCCCAGCGTATACACGACATACATGACCAATCGTTTCGTAACATACTGTCGCCCGATGTCGACATCGCGCCGCCGGAAGAGCCGCCGCAGCACGACATGGGTGATCAGCCACACGATGAGGCGGGTCGCTGCCAGGATAATAAAGGCGGCCAGCAGGTCGAATACCGTGAACTCCAGAGAGCCCAGCTTCAAGTTTTGGTCGAGGAATTCCGTAAAGGTCATGGATAAACCGGATAGTTGCCGCTGGGAATTTACGGAAAAAATCGTGGCTGGAAAATCTACAGTTTTGGTGAATTGTCGACAGGATACTATTTTTATACTCAAGCGAAAGTGATCCGGGATTCGGGAGACGAACGATCAGTTCTCGCTTTACCCCGACAAATGCCGGGACGATATAGAATTACCTGGGAAATTCCACTACCGATTCGGTATCGGGATAACCATCGAAAGGCCGGAGGGAGCACTAAGAAAATACCAAGGAAACCGTGATGATCCGAACTTCCGCTTTGCTTTTGATCTTATGGTTGTTCACTTCCTTCACGATGGAGGAATCCAGATACCATAAAGTACCGGCCCTGCCCGGCGACGGGGTCTATTCTCTGTTGCGTCGCTACAAACTCGATCAGTACTCCTGCAACCACGCCCAGTTCTACGACTTGAACCACCTTTCGGAAAATGCCGGATTGAAAGTGGGCCGCTATTACTATGTGCCCATCGTGCTGTACGAGTTCAACGGCAAGACCATCCGTTCCTCCATCGGGGTCGACGATTGGGACCTGGCCAAGAAGATAGAAACCTATAACGACGACATGCTTCGCGACGGCTACCGGCCGCAGTCATTCCGCGAGGATCGCTCACTCTGGGTGCCCTATCACTTCCTGCATTGCCCTTCGCCCGACCTCCCGGCCGGCGATCCGGAGAAGGCGCCCGAAAACCAGACCGGCGAGATCGAAGCGATCGAAGCCTCTACCGCCTCGACCGGAACCAACCTGGCAGTCGCCTCGGGGGGCTCCCGCCGCTTTCCGATCTTTGGCAAAGACTACGAATACGTACCCCTCGAAAGCACCAAGCTGACCGGGCGAGTCTACTATATCGTGACCGGACACGGCGGCCCCGACCCCGGCGCTATGGGTAAGAAGGGCGGCAACACCCTCTGCGAAGACGAGTACGCCTACGACGTGGGGCTCCGCCTGGCCCGCAATCTCCTGGCGCACGGCGCTACGGCCTACATGATCGTTCGCGACCCCGACGACGGCATACGCCCCGGACAGTACCTCGATTGCGACTACGACGAAGTGATCTGGGGCAACAAGAGCATCTTCCAGCAACAGAAGGCCCGGCTCAATCAACGGGCCGACGCCATCAACGAGCTCTACGAGAAACACCGCAAGCAGGGAGTGACCTCGCAGCAGGCCATCATCATTCATGTCGATTCGCGCAGCCGAAGTACCCAAACCGACCTGTTTTTCTATTACCATCCGTCGAGCAACGAAAGCAAGGCGCTGGCCCAGACCTTGCACGGCACCATGAGCGACAAGTACAAACAACACCGGGCCAGCGGCGCTTACCATGGCACCGTGACTCCGCGTGATTTGCATATGCTCCGCGAAACCAAACCCACTAGCGTGTACATCGAATTGGGAAATATCCGCAATTCCTTCGACCAGCAACGCATCGTCATCGAGTCAAACCGACAGGCCCTGGCCAACTGGCTTTTCGAAGGTTTGAAAGGGAAATGATCGATTGCCAGGAACTGATCGATCGATCGCAAGCAGCCTCCCACATCCCACATCCCACATCTCACATCCATGAATCCCTTTTTCCACCAGATCATCATCGAAACCGTTCGCCGCAAGCTGCAGGAAAAGAACCGCCAGAAGCCGGTGCCGAAAGGCGACCTCGACCGGGAGGTCCGCTTCCTGGAGGTCGAGATCAGCCACTTGTTCAAGGAGTTCCTGTTCATCTTGCTGGGAATCGGCGCGGCGGGTTTCGGCCTGCGGGGCTTTCTACTACCGAATTCCTTCATCGACGGCGGGGTCACCGGCATTTCCCTGCTCACGGAGGTAGTTACCGGCGTTTCCCTCTCGATCTGGCTGGTGATCATCAACCTGCCCTTCCTTTTTCTGGGGGTCCGGACCATCAGCGGACCATTCGCCATGAAGAGCATTGCGGCGATCGTGGCCCTCGCCCTGGTCGTGCACTTCGTCCCCTACCCCATCGTCACCGACGATAAACTGCTGATCGCGGTGTTCGGCGGCTTCTTCCTGGGGCTGGGCATCGGGTTGGCCATGCGCGGCGGCGCGGTCATCGACGGCACGGAGGTATTGGCCATCTACCTGAGCCGGAAGACGGGCATGACGATCGGCGACGTCATCCTCCTGTTCAACATCGCGATCTTTTCAGTCGGCGCCTACATCCTCTCGGTCGAGATCGCGCTGTACGCCATCCTCACCTATCTGGCCGCTTCCAAGACCGTCGATTTCGTGATCGACGGCATCGAGGAATACATCGGCGTCACCATCATCTCGGATTATAGCGAAGAGATCCGCCTGGCCATCGTCGGAAAGCTGGGGCGCGGCTGCACGATCTATGCCGGAAAAAGGGGATTTGCCCGGCAGGGGGCGCCGCTGCGGTCGGCCGACATCGTATACACCGTGATCACGCGCTTGGAACTGGCAAAGCTAAAGACGGAGATCGACAAGATCGACGAAGAGGCCTTCATCGTGATGAGCGCGATCAAGGACACTCGCGGCGGGATGGTCAAGAAGAGGCCGCTGAAGCATTGATCGACGGCCTCTTCCCGGGTTGTTACATCTTCTTCAGTTCGGCCACCAGCTTTTGCAGGCTGTCCTTGGCGTCGCCGAAGAGCATCTTCGTCCGTTCGTGGAAAAACAACTGGTTCTGAATGCCTGCGTAGCCAGGGCTCATACTGCGCTTTAGTACGATCACGCTCTTGGCGTCCCATACGTTGAGCACGGGCATACCGTAGATCGGGCTGCCGGGATCGTCGAGCGCGGCCGGGTTGACCACGTCATTGGCGCCGACGATGATCACCACATCGGTATCCTTCAGGGCCGAATTGGCGTCTTCCAGGTCGAGCAGTTTCGGATAGGGCACGTCGGCTTCGGCCAGCAGCACGTTCATGTGCCCCGGCATGCGGCCGGCCACCGGGTGGATGGCATAACTCACCTGCACGCCATTGGCTTCGAGAATATCGTCGACTTCCTTACAGACCTTCTGGGCCTGAGCCACCGCCAAGCCGTAGCCCGGCACGAACATCACCGCCCTCGAATAGAAGAGTTGGATGGCCGCATCGCTGTACGACACTTCCTTGGCCACCTGCTCGCCCGCAGCGCCGCGGGAGCTGCTACCGGAAGCGCCGCCGCCGAAGCCGCCGATCAGCACGTTGAGGAGCGAGCGGTTCATGGCTTCGCACATCAGGACGGTCAGGATCGTACCCGAGGCGCCCACCAGGATGCCCCCTACGATCATGATGTTGTTGTTGTAGATCAAGCCTGCCGAAGCGGCCGAAAGGCCCGAAAAAGAGTTGAGCAGGGAGATCACCACCGGCATATCGGCCCCGCCGATCGGCACGACAAACGATACGCCGTATACGAGCGACAACAGCATCACGCCCACGGCCAGAAGTATCCCGGCCTCGGAACCCTGAATGGTCAGCCAGACAGCGCCGGCGAACAGTCCCAACAACATGATATTGTTGATGATGTTGTGCTTTGGCAGGAGGAGAAAACGATCTGAAACCAGGCCTTCCAGTTTCGCGAAGGCCAGCATACTACCGGTAAAGGCAACGCCGCCGATCAGCAGGGCAAGCAGCGCGATCACCAGCGAACCCGTGTCCATGGTGATCTCTCCCTGGTAAAAGTGATTCAGTTCGGCCATCGCCAGTACCACGGCGCAGGCGCCGCCCAGCCCGTTAAACACCGATACCATCTGCGGCATCGCGGTCATTTTGATCCGGCGGGCAGATATGTACCCCGCACCTCCGCCGACGATCATCCCGCCGGCTATCCAGGCATAATTGTTGTCAGCCCCGGCGAGCGGCATGATCATGGTGGCTACGATCGCCAGCCCCATGCCAAATGCCGCCAACAGGTTGCCGCGGCGGGCCGAATCGGGAGAACTCAACAGGCGCAAGCCCCACACAAAAGCGATCGCTCCGATCAGATAAGACAGATTAATAATCGATTGAAAGGCCATAGTATTCAGGCGTAATTTGTTCGAGTAATGGTTTTTCGCGCAGCAGTGTTATTTCTTCTTCTTGAACATTTCCAGCATCCGGTCGGTCACTGCGAACCCTCCGACCACGTTAACCATGCCCAGGACGATGCCAAGGAAGCCCAGCCCCAGTGTGAGGTAGTCGTCTGAATGGGCCTGCCGGATCAAGATAATAGCGCCGATGATCACGACCCCGCTCACGGCATTGGCGCCCGACATCAGGGGCGTGTGCAACACCGTCGGCACCTTGGAGATCACTTCGAACCCCAGGATGATGGTGAACAAGAGCAGGTAGATCATGATCAGGTTCTCGTTGAAGACTTGCAGTACGGTATCCATCTGATGGTTGGTGGTTGGTTGATTTGTTAATTGGGTTATTGGTTGATTGGGTTACTAGTTGGGGGCCGTCTTTTATCTTTTATCTTTCCTCTTTCTACTATCAATACGTTTTGCAGCCCGAGCGCTTCGTGCTGCGGCCGCGACTGCCTACCAGGCCGTTATCGAGGAAGTTCCACGAGAGGCTCAGGCCGGCCAGAAAGTACCAGTCGGCCACCTTGTCGTCGCCCCGCTGGCCCGTTTCGCCAAGCACGGGTTCGGTGCCGAGGTATTCTCCGGTGCGATTGCCCAGTGCGGCGGCCAGTTCCCCATTGCCGGCCAGAAGGGTTTGGAAATCCACGTAGTTGCCGCTCACGTCGTCGAGGTAATCGGTGAAGGCCCGGCGTGCGCCGATCTCCAAGCCGATGTTCAGTTGGTCGGTGAGGGCGTACTTGACGCCCAGGCCGAAGGGAATGACCAGGGTACTTTTCTGATAGGGCGCTTCGAAACCGGGAAGGCCCTGCCCTTCGGTGCCGAGCGGCTGCAGATCGTACCACCGGCCCTGATAGAAGGCCTTCGGATTGAAAAAGGTATAACCGATCCCGCCGAAGAGGTAGGCCGAGAGCGGACGGGCCAGATTGTACGGCATAAACCCGGGAATGTTGAACTCGCCGGTGAGCCCCACTTCCACGAGGCTCGATTTGAAACTCAGGTTCCGCTCGCGAATGAAGGCGTCGGTAGCGTTCTCGTCGCGGCCCGTGATCGAACCGTAGTTCAATCCGAGTTTCACGGCCATGAACTGGTTGATATTGAAGCGGCCGAACACTCCGGCGGCGAAATGGGATTCTCCCAAATACAAGGCCGAAGAATTGTAGGAGAGATCGCCCACATAGTTGGACAAACCGATCTGGCCGCCTACTTCGAAATATTGGGCCCGCAGCGACCAGCTAAACACGATCAGCGGGAGGAGAAAGAGCGTACGTTTCATGTGTAATCCTTAATTTTTGGCGCCGGCACGGGCCCTGCGTTCAGCTTCCATGCTTCGATGTTTTCAACCTGTTGGTAGAAAAGCGGAAACTTAATAAGGCCGGTGGACATTCCATAAGGGAAGGTCGTTTTTTTTTCCAAAACTACCAACCGAAGGGCAATTTTTAGGTTGCCCGACTCCATTGCCTATCGGACGCCGGGCGAATTTGGTCAAAAAATAGCAATAAATCACCCTGCATGACGGTTTAATGGGGGCAAATTTGTGCTCCAATGCAACTTTTCTGTCTCAGACTTTTTCTTTAGAGTAAACTCGTCAAAAACTGCGCCGAATTCACCCTGGCCCTTTCGGGCAAAGTATTATTTTTGGACATTTTTAAATTAAGTAATCAACTGACCATGAAGAAGATCAAATTGTTGTGGTTTGCTGCTACGATGTGCCTGAGTGTCGCCGCTGTCGCCCAGGGCGATTCGTCGCCCGAGAACTGGTTCAACCTCGACCCCGCCTCCGACGGCGTACAGGGCGTTGGCACCGAAAAGCTCTATAACTCGACCCTGTTGAGCGGCCGTCAGCCCCGCACCGTCATCGTCGCCGTGATCGACTCCGGCGTCGACGCCGAGCACGAAGACCTGCAGAACATCATGTGGATCAACCCCGGTGAAGTGCCCGGCGACGGGATCGATAACGACGGCAACGGCTACGTGGACGACGTGCACGGCTGGAATTTCATCGGCGGCAAAGACGGCAAGAACGTCAACCAGGATACCTACGAAATGACCCGCCTCTATGCCAAGTACAAATCGATGTACGATGGCGTCGACCGGAATAAACTCTCCAAGAAGGAGAAAAAAGAGTACGACCTGTACCAGCAGATCAAGAAAGACCTGGAAAAGACGCGGAGCGAATTGCAGGGAAATGTCGATCGCTATACCGGCCTCTTCAAAGCGGTCGAAGGCATCCAGAAAAAGGCCGGTAAGGAAGACCTCACTCTGGAAGACCTCGAGAACATGGAAGCAACCGATCCGGTACAAATGCAAGCCATCGGCATCCTGAAGAACGTCGTGAGCAACGGCGGCACCGCCGAAGAGCTGAAAGAGCAACTCAACGGCGGGGTCGAATACTTCTCTTCCAGCCTGGAATACGGCCAGAATCCCGACTTCGACCCGCGCTCGATCGTGGGCGACAACTACGCCGACTCGGATGAACACTACTACGGCAATAACGACGTCGAAGGCCCCGATGCCAGCCACGGTACCCACGTTGCCGGCATCATCGCCGCTCAGCGCGGGAACGGCATCGGCATGGACGGCGTGGCCAACCATGTGCGCATTATGTCGGTACGGGCTGTGCCCGATGGCGACGA
>JAGQXA010000585.1 GCA_020436865.1 Saprospiraceae bacterium
CCGCGGGGTCGAACTGGATGTGCTCGTATCGAACGCCGGTGTGGCCCCGCCCCGGGCCCGCCCGACAAGGCACGGCCTCGACGAGATCTTTCAGGTCAACTACCTGGCCAAGTTCATACTGGCCAATCGCCTTTTGTCGGAAGGCATCCTGCCCAACGCGACCTTCGCCGGCAACGGGCGGCCTGCCGGACGAACGCCGAGGATCGTCTACGTTTCTTCCGACTCCCACCAGGGCGCTTCGGCGATCGACTACGAGGAGTTCGGCGTCTACTACGATTACGGCGTGCGCAAGTCGATCAACATGTACAGCTACTACAAGCTGGTGCTGAACACCTTTGCCACGGAACTGGCGCGAAGGCTGCAATCCGAAGGGCAGGTCGACGTGTCGGTCAACGTCATGTGCCCGGGGCCCGTCAACTCCAACATCGCCCGGGATGCGCCGCCGGTCTTGAAGGGATTCATGAAGCTGATCTTTTCGGTATTCTTCCGCTCGCCCGAAAAAGCGGCCCGGCCGGTCAGCTATCTGACCGCTTCCTCCGAAATGGAAGGCCTGACCAACGACTACCTGCACATGTTCAATCGCAAGCGAATGGATGAAAAGGTGTATCTTCCGGAAGAAGGGAAGAAACTCTGGGCTGCTTCCGCCGCCGTTTGGCGCCGGGTCGATCCCCGCGCAGGAACGTACCTGCTGAGTGACGACTGAGCGGCCTCCCGATCCAAATCGCACTGCCATGCCCGACATACTCGACTCCGGTATCTACGAAGATCCACCCGACGAAACGCACGACTGGCGCATTTTTATCGGTCCGCACGCCGACTACTATATTCACCAATGGCAGGCGCTGCGATCCGGGCATTGGTGGTCGTTCAATTTCCCGGCCTTTCTGGTCGGAGGCTTGTGGATGATCTACCGGAAGATGTACCTGACCACGCTGCTGTATCTGTTGATCGTACTGGGAATCGATTACCTGGAAGCATTCATCTTGCAGCGGATCAGCCCGGCGCCCTGGATGTACCCCGCCTCCAACATACTCTCGACCCTTTTGTTGGCTGTGGTGGTCGGCTTTGCCGGCAATTGGCTATATTTCGAAGAAAGCCAATGGAAGATCGATCGCCTGAAGCGAAGATATCCGGAGCGACCCCTGCTAGAGCGGAAGCTGGCCCGGGCTGGCGGCACCAGCTACCTGTCGCTGGGCATTTTGTTCCTGATCCTGTTCTTCCTGGCCTTGCTGGCGAACTTTAACCTCACGATCTAATGCCGCCGTCTATGCCAACTGCCCAAATCAATGGAAAAGACCTCTACTACCGCTGGGAAGGAGAGCGCGGCGAGCCCCTGGTCTTCCTCAATGGCATCCTCATGTCGGTCGATTCCTGGAAATTGCAGACCGATTTCTTTAAGTCCAGATATCGCTGCCTGCTGCACGACTTCCGGGGGCAGTTGCGGAGCGCCCGGCAGGTGGAAGGCCTGACCCTGGCCGAGCATGTGGAGGACCTGCGCGTTTTGCTCGATACCCAGCAAGTCGACCGCTGCCATCTGGTCGGCACTTCCTACGGCGGCGAAGTGGGACTCTTGTTTGCCTCCACCTATCCCGAGCGGGTCGCCTCGCTATGCGCCATCACCTGCGTGAGCTATTCCGATGCCCTGCTGAAAACCCAGGTCGCGCTTTGGCGGGCCTTGGCCGGACAGGAACCGGGCTTGCTCTTCGACGCTGTCCAGTCGCTCGGTTATTCCGCCGCCTTTCTGGAAAACGACTACGAATACGTAGCCGAACGCCGGGCCGGTTTTCAGCGGTTACCGTCCGATTTTTTTCAGGGATTCACGGCTCTTTGCACCGCCTTCCTGGCCATGGACCTCACCGAATTGCTGCCCCAGATCGAAGCCCCGACCCAGGTGATCGCTGCCGAACTCGACATCCTCAAGCCGCCTCACTACAGCAAACTCATCGCCGATTCGATCCCCCGGGCCGACTATGCCGAGATCGCCGGCGCCGGGCACGCAGTGGTCATCGAACGGCCTTCGGAGATCAACGCCCTGGTCGATCGTTTCCTGAACCAACATCCGATCTCATCCTCCTGACCGCCACCTTCATTCTCGTCTATGAGCCTTCTTCCCAACCGTTTTCGATCCCGAGCTGCCCGCATGGCCTTGATCCTGAATGCTGGGCTATTCGCACTGGCCGCCTTTACCTCCTTTTCCGACGGAAAAATGATCCTGACCGGATTGTGCGGCATCACCGCTCTGGCCAACCTGCTGGCGCTGCGTTCCTCCGGCAAAGCAGCCGGTATGCGCATGCAAGTACTGCTCATGTTGTTCAACGCCGCCGTCGCCGGCGCCACGGCCTACGACTATGCGCAACGTGGAACTCAGTACTTGCACCTGGCATGGATACTCGTCGCTTGCATCTCCGTGGCGGTCGCCGCCTTGTTCTACCGGCGATCGCGCCGCCTGAGCCATGAACCCCCCTAGAGAAATTCTGGAGTTACCGGCCATTTATCCTCAAGCGAAAGAGGTGTAGGTATTGCTTGAGCAATGCATACCTCGCACCGCATGCCGGAGCCGATGAAGGAGCGGTTTGAAAAGTCCCAATCCACTTCGGTTTCCATAAAGACCGGCAGCAGATATTTTCTTATTTTGAGGTTGGGTTCTGGCTTCTCCCGGCGTCCTGAAGGTGGTCATCCACATGAAATCAGGACCGATCAGACGGATCGAGCCCATCAGGGCGGCACATTTTAACCCAAAAGTCAGACAAGTCAAGACGCTGTTTGGAGATCTATTCATGGTCTGCACGCGGTGGATTCGCTTTCGTCACCGAATTAATTCTAACCTCCTATCTGAGAACATGGAACCCAAAAGAAGACGCTTCCTACGGCAACTGGCCACTACTGCCGGCGCACTGACCTTTACCCCTTTCCTGCAAACGGCCGCCGGCCGCGACCTGCTTTCGGCCTTGGAGGAATACGAACGCTTCCCGGCCGATCGCTTGGCCGTCGACGAGACATTCTGGCGGCAGGTGCGGCAGGCCTACACCGTTTCGCCGACCGTCCTCTACCTGAACAGCGGCGGCGTTTGCCCGCAGCCCAAGGTCGTGCAGGAAGCCGTCGAACGCTACAACCGCCTCAGCAACGAGGGCCCTGCCTTCTACATGTGGCAGGTGCTCGATAAGGGACGGGAGCCGCTTCGCGAAAAGCTGGCCGACCTGGCCGGCTGCAGCCCGGACGAGATCGCCGTGAACCGAAATGCCAGCGAAGCGCTGGAGACGGTGATCTTCGGCCTGCCGTTGACCGCCGGCGACGAAGTCGTACTATCGCGCTACGACTACCCGAACATGATCAATGCCTGGAAACAACGCGAATTGCGCGACGGCATCCGCCTGAACTGGATCGATCTCGACCTGCCGATGGAAGACGACGAGGCGATCGTGCAACGTTACGCTGCCGCCTTCACACCGGCCA
>JAGQXA010000586.1 GCA_020436865.1 Saprospiraceae bacterium
CCGCGCGACATCATGACCCGCGAGGCCTTTGAGAATGCCCTTACCGTGATCATCGCCCTGGGCGGTTCGACCAATGCCGTGTTGCATCTCATCGCGATGGCGAAGGCCGTGGAAGTACCCCTGAGCATCGACGATTTTCAGCGGATCAGCGACCGCACTCCCTTTCTGGCCGACCTGAAACCGAGCGGCCGCTTTGTCATGGAAGACCTTTTCGAAGTAGGGGGCGTACCGGCCGTGATGAAACTCCTGCTAGCCGAAGGAATGCTGCATGGCCACTGCCTCACCGTTACCGGGAAGACGATCGCCGAGAATCTGGCCGAGCTACCCGGCCTGACGTCCGGGCAGGAGGTCATTCGCCCCTTCGACCGGCCGATCAAAGCTACCGGTCACCTGCAGATCCTGTACGGCAACCTCGCGCCGGAAGGCGCCGTGGCCAAGATCACTGGTAAAGAGGGGGAGACCTTCTCCGGTCCTGCCCGCGTTTTCGACGGCGAAGATGCCGCCAACGAGGCCATCCGCAATAAGGAGATCCGGGCGGGCGAGGTGATCGTCATTCGCTACTGCGGGCCGCGCGGAGCGCCGGGCATGCCGGAAATGCTCAAGCCCACTTCCGCCATCATGGGCGAGGGGCTGGGCGAGGAAGTAGCACTGATCACCGACGGCCGTTTCTCGGGAGGCACCCACGGGTTCGTGGTCGGCCACATCTGCCCGGAAGCCCAGAATGGCGGCCTGCTCGCCCTGGTGCAGAACGGCGACCTGATCCGCATCGACGCGCAGTCCAACCGTCTCCAGCTGGAGGTTCCGGAAGAGGAGATCCGCCGCCGGCAGGCAGCCTGGACGCCCCCCGCGCTGACCGCCCATAGCGGATTGCTCCGCAAATATGCACAAACCGTTTCTTCAGCCAGCGAAGGCTGTGTCACCGACCAATAAACGAATTCCGATGAATACGAGTCTGACCTTCGACCATCCGCACACTCAAGCACTCGACACGCCGGGGCTGGGTGAAACGATCACCGGCGCCGAAGCCGTACTGCGCTGCTTTCTGGCCGAAAGCGTACGCGTGTTGTTCGGCTATCCCGGCGGCGCCATCATGCCCGTCTACGATGCGCTGTTCCACTACCAGGACCGCCTGCAGCACATCCTGCCGCGCCATGAGCAGGGCGCTATCCACGCGGCCGAAGGTTTCGCGAGGGTCACGCGGCAAACCGGCGTCTGCCTGGCTACCTCGGGCCCGGGCGCCACCAATCTCGTCACCGGCCTGGGCGACGCCATGCTCGACAGCACCCCGTTGGTTTGCGTCACCGGCCAGGTGAATCGGCATTTGCTGGGCTCCGACGCCTTTCAGGAAACCGACGTGATCGGGTGCACGATGTCGGTCACCAAATGGAATTACCAGATCACCCGGGCCGACGAGATCCCCGAGGTGTTCGCCAAGGCCTTCTACATTGCCAATTCCGGCCGGCCCGGCCCCGTAGTGATCGACATTACCAAGAACGCCCAGTTGGAGGAAATGTCGTGGCACTACCGTCCGGTCCGGCAGATCCGCAGCTACCACCCTCGTCCGCGCCCGGAAGCCGCGGCGCTCGACGAAGCGGCCCAACTGATCAACACGGCCCGTAAGCCCTACCTCCTGGCCGGCCACGGCATCCAGATCGCCCATGCCCAGGAGGTGTTCCGGGCTTTCGTCGAAAAGACCGGCATTCCGGTGGGCTGCACCCTTCAGGGATTGTCGACGCTGCCGCACGACCATCCGCTGTACACCGGCATGCTCGGCATGCACGGCAATTACGGCCCCAACCTCAAACAAAACGAATGCGATGTGCTCATCGCCATCGGTATGCGCTTCGACGACCGGGTGACGGGCAATCTGGAAAAATACGCCAGGCAGGCCAAGGTGATCCATATCGAGATCGATCCGGCCGAGCTCAACAAGAATGTCCAGGCCGAAGTAGGCATCCTCGGCGATGCCCGGGAAGTACTGGAAGCCCTCCTCCCCCGGGTCGACGCGCGCGCCTATCCGGAATGGCTGGCCAGCTTCCGCGCCTGCGCGGAGATCGAGCACGAGGTCGTGATGCGCAAGGACCTTTCCCCTTCCGCCGAAGGGCGGATCAAAATGCCGATGGTCGTACGCGAGGTGTCCGACCAAACGCAGGGCCGGGCGATCGTCGCCACCGATGTCGGTCAACACCAGATGATCGCGGCCCGGTACTACCAGTTTCGGGAAACCAACCAATGGGTATCGTCGGGGGGCGCCGGCACCATGGGATACGGCCTTCCGGCGGCCTTCGGCGCGAAGCTGGCCC
>JAGQXA010000587.1 GCA_020436865.1 Saprospiraceae bacterium
AAGAACTACATCAACGGCGCCCTCATCCCCGCCGAGTCGGGAGAGTATCTCGACAACGTCAATCCGGCGGTGGGGAAGGTGTATTCGCACATTCCCGATTCGGATGAGCGCGACGTGCAGAAGGCGGTGGAGGCCGCCCGAAAGGCCTTTCCCGAGTGGTCGACCGCAGGAGTGCGGAAGCGGTTTCGGATACTGATGCGCATCGCCGATATCATCGAGCAGAACCTGGAGGAATTCGCCCGGGCCGAAAGCATCGACTCGGGTAAGCCGATGGCCATGGCGGCCAGCGTAGATATTCCGCGGGCCCACGAGAACTTCCGCTTTTTTGCCACGTCCATTCTGCACTTCAGCTCGGAATCGCACTATATGGAAAAGGAGGGCGTCAACTACACCCTGCGCCAACCGCTGGGGGTGGTGGGCTGTATTTCGCCCTGGAACCTGCCGCTGTACCTCTTTACCTGGAAGATCGCGCCGGCCCTGGCTACGGGCAATTGCGTGGTCGGCAAGCCTTCCGAACTCACGCCGATGACGGCCTACCTGCTGAGTAAGGCCTGCATGGAAGCCGGATTGCCGCCCGGCGTGCTCAATATCGTGCACGGACTGGGCACCAAGGCCGGCCAGGCGATCGTCGAACATCCGCAGGTGAAGGCCATCTCGTTCACGGGCGGCACCTCGACCGGCAAGAAGATCGCCCAAACGGCGGCGCCGATGTTCAAGAAACTCTCCCTCGAACTCGGCGGCAAGAATCCGAATATCATTTTTGCCGATTGCGATTTCGACCAGATGATGGTCGATACGCTGCGCTCGTCGTTCTCCAACAACGGGCAGATCTGCCTCTGTGGCTCGCGCATCTATATCGAACGTGCGATCTACGACAAGTTCAAAGAAGAATTCGTCAAACGCACGCAGTTCCTGAAGGTCGGCGATCCCTTCGCACAGGTGACCGACCTGGGCGCTCTGGTATCGCGGGCCCATATGGAAAAAGTGCTGGGCTACCTCGCCCTGGCAGAGGTGGAAGGCGGCGCCATCCTATGCGGCGGTACGCCCGTCGAAGTGCCCGGCGGCTTCGAAGAAGGTTACTTCCTGCGCCCGGCCGTGGTCGAAGGACTGAACAACGACTGTCGTACCAACCAGGAAGAGATCTTCGGCCCCGTCGTCACCATTCAGCCCTTCGACACGGAAGAGGAAGCGATCGAACTGGCCAACGGCGTGCAGTACGGCCTCTCCGCTACGGTGTGGACGCAAGATATCACCCGCGCCAACCGGGTCGCCGAGCAGTTGCAAAGCGGTATCGTCTGGATCAATTGCTGGATGGTGCGCGACCTCCGCACTCCCTTCGGGGGCGTGAAGCACTCGGGCGTCGGCCGCGAAGGCGGACTCGAAGCGCTGCGCTTCTTCACCGAAGCCAAGAACGTGTGCGTGAAGTACGGATAAAGGGCTGCGCCCGGTCCAAGGATCCCTGGATCCAGGGATCCTTGGACCTACGTCAACGGCCAACTGTATCTGCCAACCGCCAACCGCCAACGGTCATTGATCAAACCCCTCGATGTACTCCACTTCCCCCGGATCGATGTCGTCGTCGTACTCCGGAATATCGGCCCATTCCGGCGGTTCCTGGATGAGTTCGACCTGGCCGAAGGCCTGGG
>JAGQXA010000588.1 GCA_020436865.1 Saprospiraceae bacterium
AGTGCTCAGGGCACGATCCAGAAGTTCGGATTGCCCGATGATGCCGAAGCGTTGCTTGATAGATTGCAGGTTACTCAAGATGGCTGGATGGTTGGTTGGGTGATTGGGTTATTAGGTTATTGGGGGGCATCTTTCATTTTTCTACTACCCCCAACAGCGTAGCGCTGGTTGCTTCGAGGACGCGCACCCGCACGTATTCGCCAGGCTTCAGGCCGGGCGTTTTGGGAAAGACGATCATCTTATTCTGCGAATTACGGCCTTTGAACTCTTCGTCCGAGCGCTTCGAATCGCCCTCGATCAGCACTTCGAAGGTTTTCCCTATGTCGGCCTGGTTGTGCCGGAACGAGAGCTGGTTTTGCAAACGGATGACGTCTTGCAGCCGTCGCTTTTTGGCTTCCATGGACACGTCGTCGGTCAGCTTGCGGGCGGCGGGAGTGCCCGGACGCTCCGAGTAGTAAAACATATAAGACATGCTGTAGTTCGCAAGCTCCATGATGCTCAGCGTATCCTGGTGTTCGTCTTCCGTTTCGGAGCAGAAGCCGGTTATGATGTCGGAGGAAATAGCGCATTCGGGAAGGATGCGGTAGATGGCCCGCACACGCTCCAGGTACCACTCGCGATCATAGGTGCGGTTCATCAGCTCGAGGATGCGGCTGTTGCCCGACTGCACAGGCAGATGGATGTATTTGCAGATGTTGTCATGGCGTGCCATCGTATGCAGCACCTCGTCGGTAATATCTTTCGGATGCGAGGTGGAGAAACGCACCCGCAGGCCCGGGTCGACCTGCGCCACCATTTCGAGCAGTTCAGCGAAGTTGACCACGGCGCCGGTCTCCGGATTCTCCCATTTGTAGGAATCGACGTTCTGCCCCAGCAGGGTCACCTCCCGGTAGCCGTTGCGGTGGAGGTCGGTCGCCTCTGCCACGATGCTGAAGGCGTTGCGGCTCCGCTCGCGGCCGCGGGTGAAGGGCACCACGCAAAAGGAACACATGTTGTCGCAGCCCCGCATGATGGAGATGAAGGCCGTCACGCCATTGGAGTCGAGGCGCAGCGGACTGATATCCGCATAGGTCTCTTCCCGCGAGAGGAACACGTTGATGCCTTTGTCGCCCTCTTCGGCCGTGCTGACCAGCGCGGGCAGATCCCGGTAAGCATCGGGGCCGACCACCAGATCGACCAGTTTTTCTTCTTCCAGCAACTTCGCCTTCAGCCGCTCGGCCATGCAGCCCAATACGCCGACCAGCGTACCCGGCCGGCGGCTCTTGACCTGGTCGAAAATGCGCAGGCGCTTGCGCACCGTTTCCTCGGCCTTCTCCCGGATCGAACAGGTATTGATCAGGATCAGGTCGGCCCGTTCCACCTCCCGCGTCGGACTAAATCCCACCTCCGCAAGGATCGAAGCTACGATCTCGCTGTCGCTGAAATTCATCTGACAGCCATAACTCTCGATGTAAAAATGGCGTCCTCCGTCTTCCGGCAGCGTCTGCTCCCGGAAAAATACCTCGCCCTGCTTCTCCTCGTCGATCTCCTTGCGAATGCCGCTCAAGGTCGGATTGTCGTCGTACATAACTATTGCTGCATTGAATTTGGGATTGCAAAGATAAGGAAAAAAACAACCCGGAATGACAGAATGGCAGATGTCTTGGATACTGGATACTGGATGCTTCTTTGTTAAGCCCCTGGTTCTCCTTGGGAGCAGGGTTTATTGATCAGTCCCCCTTTCACCCTTTGCCACCTTTGCAACCTTTGCAACCTTTTTTTCCAACCACTCCAACAGCCGCATGCGCACTTCCTCATTCCCGTGCGACCAGCCGGCGGTTTGGATGTGGGTTTGGCCGCGGAGGGTGATCAGTTGAGCATTGGGGTTCAGGGGTTTCAATTTTTCAAAAAAAGAAACCGCCACCCTGTACGGCACCAGTCCGTCCTTTGTTCCGTGGAAGAGGAGGACCGGGCGGTCGTCGGGATACTTCAGATGGGTTACCGGATTGGCCTTCCGGAAACGCTCGCTATCGCGGCGGCCGGCCAGCAAGAACAAGGGCGGCGACCAGGGCATGGCGGCAAGATCGAGCGGCGCTCCGAAAGCGAACAAGCCGGCTAGTCTGGACGGCCGGATGCCCAAACGCCGCAGTTCCTCCTGCTGGCAGAACAGCCAGGCCGCCAGGTGGCCGCCGGCCGACATGCCGCCCACGACCAGCGGCAGGCTGGCCTGGCCCGTTTCTTCCAGCCGGCGCTCGACGCGAACGATCAGGAGGTCGAGGTCTTCCCGCAGGTGACCGGCATGGTGGAACGGGATCTTCCGGTAAGAAGCCAGGATCACTCCGTATCCTTGCGCTCGCAAGACCTTCGCCTGGGCCCGGAAGCCTTCCGGACGGGCAAATTGCCAGCCGCCTCCGTGAAAGTAGAGAACGAACAGCCGGCAAGCCCCGGGGTCCGGCGGTGGGATCCACAGGAAATACTGCTGCCGATGC
>JAGQXA010000589.1 GCA_020436865.1 Saprospiraceae bacterium
AGCAACAAACCACAAAAAACCAAACAGACCCCCAAGCAGATGGAAAAGCAGCACATTATTCAGACCAGAGACGGGAAGGACCTGTTTGCCACCCTTTTCATCCCCAAATTACCAAATGGGCAGACCGTCGTCATCGGCGCAGGGGCCGGCATCCGTCGCCAATTCTATGGCGAATTTGCCGGGCACCTGTGTCAGGCGGGCTATCTGGTATATACCTTCGACTACCGGGGCGTGGGGCAATCCAAACCGTCGACCTTGCAGGGCTTTTCCGCCCGCTTGCACGACTGGGGCATGCTCGACCTCGATAGCGTCGTGCTCGACGCGCGCCGACTGCAACCTAACAATCACCTGACCTACGTCGGACATAGCCTGGGCGCACAACTGATCGGCCTGGCGCCGGCCGCCCAGTACTTCAGTCGCATGGTGCTGGTAGCCGGGCAGATCCCCTACTGGCGCCTCTGGTCGATGCCTTATCAGAGCAAGATGTTTCTGCTGGGGCACGTCCTGTTGCCGGGCCTGTCCCGACTATGGGGCTATTTTCCGGGCCGGCGGATCGGATTGGGTTTCGACCTGCCGAAAGGCGTAGCGCTGGAATGGGCTAAGTGGATCCGCCATCCGGAAGGATTGTTCGGCTACCTGCCCGAGCACAACTACCGCAAGATCGACGCCTGGATCCGGGCCTATAGTTTCACCGACGACGAAATGGCTCCCAAACAGGCCGTGCGACAACTCCTGCAGCGCTTTCCGCGGGCAGACATCAAGTGGCGCCACATCGATCCGTCGGAGCTCAAGCTGGAGGCGATCGGACATTTTGGATTTTTCAAGAAAAAACGGGGCGGCGCCCTTTGGGCCGAACTCCTGCAATGGCTCGACGCCGGCTCGCTACCGCAAACCAGTCGCGAAACAGGCAACACGCCGTTTGCACAAACCTGGACCGACCACAAAAAATAGATCCGACTGCCCAGATGCGGGCCCGCTGATTGCGCCTTCCAACCCTAGAACGGGAACAACCAGCCTTCCTCCGCTATACGACAACCTGCCTCCTGCACGACGCCAACAGCTCCTTCGTCGCCGGCGATGGCCGGATTAGTGTGATTGAAGTGAATGAAGTGCACTTTGGCCCGATCGGGTTCGTCGAGCGCAGAAAAGAGCGACAGGCTTTCCTCGATGAAGGGATGAGGGATCTCGCTCATGTCTCGATTGGGGATCTCGCCGTTGCGGAAAAAAGTGCCGTCGAGCAAAGCGAGGTCTACCTGCCGGACCTGGGCCAGAATATCGCGCTCCCATCGATCCCATTTATCGATATCGGGAATAAAGAGCGCCTTGCGCTGCGGACCTTCGATCAGAAAGCCCACCGTTTCGCTGAACTCGTCGCGGTGCGGCACCAGGAAGGGCGTCACTTTCAGCCGTTCGTTCAGCACGATGGCCGAATCGGCGACCAAGGGCTGAAGGGCGATGTTCTGCAAGCTTACGAGCTGGCTCCAGGGTCCGTTTTCCGTCAAAAAACGGGTCATGCGGGGCATTGCAAAAACGGGCACGGAAGGGGCGCCCATCGCTTCCCGCCCGAGATGCATCAGTCCGGTGTAATGGCCGATATGGGCGTGGGTGAGAAAAATACCGTCCGGGCGCATCTCTGTGGCCGGAGGTTCGGCTTGCGCCAAAACGCTTAGTTGATCCGGCAGATCGGGAGTGGCCTCGAAGAGCCATCGCTCGCCGGAAACCGGATCGACCAGTCCCAGGGCCGTGACCCGCCGCCGGGCAGAAAGGTCCGACCAAAGGGGCCGGCAGCAGTCCTTTCGGCAGCCGGCCTGTGGAAAGCCGGCATCCTGCGCAATGCCTAGCACGAGCAAATAGGGCGCGTCAGACGGAGCCGGCACTGGCGTACGGCACCCGAAAAACAAGACCGGCAAAAGGAGGGCGAACACGCGCATCGGTGCGTTTTATGGGCGCCATCGGGCAGCTGAAGCCACCCGATGGCCCATGTTTTCAGATCATCAGTTGTGCTGATGATCGGCATCTTCCTGGTGGTCGGCGCTAGCTACGTAGTCCATGCCACAAACCGGGCACTTGCCCGGTTCGGCACTGCCGCTGCCCTTGCAATGCATCGGGCAAACGTAAGCCGAGGTATATTCCGGGCCGGACATATCGACTTCTTCACTGCCTTCTTCCATGGTGGCCGTGTCGCCTGCCTCGTCGGCATTGGCGTCGGTCTGCTCCATGGCATCCTGATCGTCGCCATCGTGATCGTGGCCGGCTTCGCTACCGCAGGCTGCAAACGAAAGCGCTGCGGCAAATACTAGAAGGAACATCCATTCCAAGCGGATCTTTTTCATACTCCTGAGAATTTAAAAGTGATTAAGTGTTAAGGTGAAATAGATTTAACAAAGATATCATCAACGGCGAATTCTCCTAGTTTTTCCGAAGTTGCCATTTCAGGCTCTGGGCATTGATGGCTACGATCACCGTGCTCAGGCTCATCAACGCGGCGCCCACGGCGGGGCTAATGAGGATGCCCTGCTGATATAAAACTCCGGCCGCCAGGGGCAGGGCGACGACATTGTAGGCGGTTGCCCAGATCAGGTTCTGCACCATTTTCCGAAAGGTGGACCGCCCAAACCGCACCAGAGCCACGACATCCCTGGGGTCGCTTTCCACGAGAATAATGTCGGCTGTTTCGGCGGCCACGTCGGTGCCCGAA
>JAGQXA010000590.1 GCA_020436865.1 Saprospiraceae bacterium
CCGAACGATCATTTTTTTAGCGTCAGCGCGAAGCTGAGCAGGTTGGCTACCAGTCCGTCGGAGCGGCGGTAGTGGGCGTAGCGCAGGCTCAGGCTGTGCAGGCGGACATCGGTATGCCCCAGCCGGACGAAGGGCGCATAGCGCAGCCCCAGGCCCGTTTTGAAGCTATGGAACGAAGACAGATCGTAGTCGGAGGTATAGAATTCCTGGCTAGAGAGGTGTTCGCCTTTGGGGGCGAAATAGTCGGAGGCCGTTTGGGTGTAAAAACGAACGAAGGGCGACACCGACCAGAGCGGAACGCCCTTGAACGGCGCTTCCAGGCTGATCGTGTGGGCCCGGATGCCGAAATCGTCCCAGTAAAAGCGATAATAGCTTCGCAGGATGAGGAAATCGGTAGCAAAAACGTTGAGTTGTAGTCCGAGGGGTAGTTTCCAGCGGCTGCGGGGCAGGTTCTCGACCTTTGGCGGACCGAGATCGGAGAAGTATACCCGGTGGAAAGGAGTTGACAGCAGCCCTTCCTGAAATACCACATCGGCCAACAGGGCGGCCTGCATCCGGCGATTGATCACCTGTTGGTAAGCCAGGGAAAGCGAATAGGAGTAGCGGTTCACCTCGTCGAACCACTCGACCGATCGCAATTCCTGCGGATAGACCAATTCGTGACCGTGAAAATAATCGGGGTTGAGCCAGCCCCATTCCAGGTTGTCGAAAAAGGCATGAAGGTCGACGCCCAGGCTGGCATTTTTCGGCCGCCAGTTCTTGAGCATGCTGAGGCCCAGTCCGCCGGATAGGTAATCCGATTCCACCGAAAAGCTTCCGCTCAGGCCCAGGTTAAGATCGCGTTTCGGCAGCAGCCTGTCATAACCGGCCTCCAGGTGGGTGCGCCCATCGTGCCGGGAGGCCGACGATACGCGGAAATCGATCTTGTCCGTCGAAGCGGAGGTGATGATGTCGACCCCCGCGTTGACGGAGAAGCGATGCAAACTATCCCATCGGTACACATACACGATAGCCGGCGCCTGCACCTGCAGGTCTTCGGTACCCTCCCCGCCCGTCACGGCCGAATGTTGGCCATCCTGATCGTAGTAGCTGTAGAGCAGGCTGATCTCGGTTTCGCGAAGGTCCTTCTTTTCGTAGGCGGGCGGCAGAGAATCGACCGGAGCCTGGGCCTGCATCCAGGCCGCAGCGAGCAAGAGAAGGCAGAACAGGCCGATTGGTTTCATGCTGAAAGAGTTTTTTCGATGGCAGCTTCGAATGCCGGATCCTTGTGCTATGAATGGCTGGGCCTTGTGCTCCGAATAGCATTCAGAGTTACGGTTCGTTACACCCGCAACCGCCTCCCGTCTTTCCGCCTTTCGCTCCGGCGGCCCCTTCGCGGTACACCTGCACGTTCAACCCGAATCCTTCGACCAGCCCGGGAGAAAGCTGCATATCGACATCGTTGAGGTACATTTTCTCGTACTCCTTGACGGCAGTACAGGAGTTCAGCCACAACAGAGCCAACAATAGGAAACAGGCGCGGGATGAATTCATTTTGCCGGTTTTAGCTCCAAACCACGGGAGGTAAACAATCGGTCGTCGCTATCGACGAGAATGCATTCGATGCCGGGCAACTGATCGACCAGATCGAGGCCGACTTCTTTCCCCAGCACGAAGATGCCAGTGGCCAGCGCATCGGCTAGTTCGGCCGATGCGGCGATCACGGTCACGCTCTTCAGGCCGGCAGCCGGGTAGCCGGTGCGCGGATCGAGGATATGCGAGTACCGGCGGCCGTCGATCTCGACAAAACGCTCGTAATCGCCCGAAGTGACCACCGCCTGATCGCTGACCGGCAGCCAGGAGAAAATGCGCTCCGGCTCGACCGGATCGGCAATCCCTACCTGCCAGGGTTCGCCGTCGGGCTGCCGTCCCCAGGCCAGGAGGTCGCCGCCGGCGTTGACCACGCCGCTGCTCACGCCCCGCGAACGGAGGATCCGGGCCGCGCGGTCGGCAGCGTATCCCTTCCCGATCGCCCCGAAGCCCAGCCGCATACCGGCGCGAGGCAACCCGACCGTACCGCTTTGCTCGTCGAGAACGATCTGCCGAGATCCTACCAGTGTCAGGGCCGAGTCGATCTGGCATTGGGCAGGCAACTCGTGCAGGCTCCCGTCGAATCGCCAGAGTTGCAGCAAAGGGCCCACAGTGGGGTCGAAGGCGCCTTGGGTCAATTCGGAAATACGCAGGGCTCGTTGCAGCAAAGAGAATAACTCGTGGTCGACCGCCACGGCTTCCGCGCCGGCGGCCCGGTTGACAGCCGAGGTTTGCGAGTGAGGGTCCCAGGAGGAAAGAAGGCCTTCGATACGGCGGATCTCTTCGACCGCGGCGTCGAGATGGGCGGCGGCGGTAGCCGGGTCGGGGGCGACGACGGTCAGCTCAAAACGGCTGCCCATCAGCGCGAGGGTCCGCTCGTAGCTCTGCGCAACCGCACGCTCCCTCAGCTCGCGGATGCGCCCAATGAGCTCGTCGGTCCGAACTACCTGATCGGCAACCTCTCCGAGGAGGCGCCCATCGGGCTGTAGCAGCAGCAATAGCGGAAAGCGACCCGAAGGGTTATAGCGATCGGCCAGCAGGCGGTTTTGCCCGGCCAGTTCAGGCGACAAGGCGTTCTTCTTCTTGCGGGGAAAATCGGCGGTGACGACCAGCAGCTCCTCCGCGGCGAACTGCACAAAGGCCGGATCGGTCAACACCTCCCGTTGCAGGCGGATGCAGGGTCCGCACCAATCGGAACCCGAGAACACCAGCAATACCGGTCGGGCCATTGCCCGGGCTTCTTCCTGCAGGCTCTCCAGTTCTTCCGGCCAGCCTTGCATCGGTTGTGCGAGCGCTCCGCACAGGCACAGGCTGAAGGCCAGGGCGACGAGGCCCCGGTAGCGGGAAATAGGGTGGCGAAAACGGGAGAGCGAATTGGGCGGTTTCACGAGAGGTCGTTTGGGAGATGAACGGGTTTGTCGACTACAAAGAAAACCCTTTCCCGGACTACTTGCCAAAAAGATGGCGGAATTTCTTGCGGCGACGGGCCCGGAGATCGGATCGGGCTAAGGTTTGCGGCAAAGACTTCCGTTTGACTACAAAAAAGCCTATTTTTCCCTGGTGGAACCATGGAAATCAGCGGCCACTCCAAAAAAACTCGATGGAAAATCCCTTTTCCCAGCAAATGTCCCAACTGCCCGACCTGCGATTGGTGAAGATCGTCGAGTACGCTTCCCAATACGAAGCGGCTGCCGTGGAGGCAGCCCAGGCGGAGTTAGCGCGACGATGCCTGGAGCAGTGGCAGCTGGAAGAGCTGAAAGCTATCTTGCGGCAAGAAGCCGCCCGCAAGCAATCGAGTAAGGACCTGCAAGACCGGGTCGAACGGGAAATGCTCGTTCAGGCGCGTTCGGCGGGCAAGCTGCTCAACCCCTTTACCGAGAGCCGCTCCCTCACGATCACGCGCCTGTTGAGCCTCTACCTGCTGGCCTCCTGGAGTTATTTCCTGCTCAAGGAATGGAGTCTGATCACCTTCTTAGTCTCCGTACCGCCGGCAACCTGGGATTTTCTGGTGCTTTGGGTCATCATCACCCTGATCCTGCTGCCGGTCACGGCGGTTTTGCTGTGGCGCACTGCCATCCAGGGCTGGATCCTGGCCACCGCCTATTTCCTGCAGGCCTGTATCGGCGCCGGATTAAGCGTGTACTGGAACTGGCACAGCATGGCCTTTACTTCCTTCCGCGAGTTCTTTCCCGAAACGCAGGTGTATTTCTCCGTCATCCAGTTCTTTCTGAACCTGGCCGTCCTCCTATACCTCAACCGCCCCGGCGTTCGGGCCCTGTTCGCGATGGACCGGCACCGCTGGCTCCGCAGCCTGGCCATCGCTCTGGCGATCTGCCTGCCGCTCGGCCTGATCCTGATCCAGTGAGCGAAAAAATCTGCCAACATTCGCTATCTTTCTACTGGAAACCCTTTCGAACTGTAAAACCGACCCTATGACGACCCTACGATCTCTGCTCTTCCCCCTGCTGCTCCTCGGCGGCGGTTGGATCTCCCTCTGCGCTCAACCGCTCGACAAACCGCTTGCCCGCCTGTCCGGCGAATGGAACGTATACGAGCAGGAAGGTTTGCGCAACCGCCTTTCTGAAAAAAGCCAGACCAAGATCGTTTTCTCGCCGATCGACAACGGCAACGGTCTGTTGGTGACCATTGTGCGGTATGATGAAGATCGCCTCGAGTCGCACCAGGGCTGCTGGTTCTTCCACCAGCCCAGCGGGCGGATCTACGGGCAGAACGGCGCGCAGCAACTAAAGGGTTCGCTGGACGACGGGGGCAACCTCCACATGACGGTCTATGCCATCGGTCAGGAAGAACCCGAACAGGATTTTACTTTCCTCTGGATCTCCGACGACCTGATCCGCTGGGAGGGTAAGCGCCGGCTGCAAAGCGGCAAGGACGCGAGCTACACCCGCGTGCTGCGGCGCCACTTATGATGCAACGCATCCTGATCATCGGCTGCTCCGGGGCCGGAAAAACAACGCTGGCCCGCAAGCTTTCCGACTTGCTCGGACTGGAACTGATCCACCTCGATCGCGAGTTCTGGCGGCCGGGCTGGACGGCGCCCGATCTCGACGACTGGTACGCTCACAACGAGGAATTGATCGCCGGAGAAAGCTGGATCATGGACGGCAATTACGGCAGCACCCTCTCTCTTCGCCTGCGGCGCGCCGATACCGTGATCTGGCTGGACCTGTCGCGCCGGCTTTGCCTGTGGCGCGTTTTGTGGCGGTTGTTGTGGAACTATGGCCAGGTGCGACCGGAAATGACGGAGGGTTGTCCGGAACGCTACGATCGCGAATTTCTGCGCTACGTGTACGAGTTCCCGGAGAAGCACCGCCCGCGCATCGTCGAAAAGCTGAAAGCGTTCCCGCCGGAAAAGTCCCTGCACATCCTGCGAACCAAGCGCGAAGTGGCACGTTTTCTTAGAGAGGTTCGCCGCTCACGGGCGGGCTAGCCGTCCGCGGCGGGGTATCCTTCAGTGCCAACGATCCTGTGCCTGCTATGGAGAACCCACCGATCGATATTTTCGGCCTGACCATCCTGGAACCCATCACTTCCCTGACCGCTGTGCTGGTGTCGATCGTTTGCCTGTACGCTTTCTTTCAACTGAGCAAACTACCCCGGCACGACCGCGTACACCACTTCTTTCGCTATTATTTCCTGTCGATGGCCGTGGCCACGGCGGTGGGCGGTATCATCGGCCACGCCTTTCTCTACGCCTTCACCTTTGCCTGGAAACTGCCCGGCTGGATCACCAGCATGTGCTCGATCGCCCTGATCGAACGGGCTTCGATCGAGCATGCGCGGCCCCTGATCCGACCGGCGGTCGGACGCTTCTTCGCCGTCATGAACATCTTGGAGTTGCTCACCTTCCTGACCGTGGTCTTCCTGACGCTCGACTTCTTTTTCGTCGAAGCACACTCCTTCTACGGGCTGATGATCGTGGTATTTTCCTTCCAGGGTTACGACTACTACCGGACCCACAACGAAGGCAGCCGCTACGTGCTGTACGCCGTGGGGGTCATGGCCGTTTCCGCCCTCATCTTTATGAACGAGCTGGCCATCAGCCGTTGGTTCAACCACTTCGACATCAGCCACGTGCTCATGGCCATCGCCGCCTGGCTGTTCTATCAGGGGGCCCGTCGCCTGCAACCCCTGCAGCGGCAAAGCGATGTCGTTTCGCGATCGCGCCGGGAAGCGGTGGCCGAGAAGAGCTGATCCAGAAAATTTACTTTGGAGGAGGTAACGTTTTTCGCTCATCCGGAATTACCGGTTGATACGTTCCCTGTATTCACTCCAAAAAACCAAACCATATGTCCATTACCATGCAAGGCGCCTGGGCCGTCCAGGTCAAGAGCAAATCTGCCGCCTTTCCCCAGCAATTCGTGATCTCCGGCGCCGATTCCGGCAACGGCGTCTATCCCGGCCAGCCCGGCACGCCCCCCGTATGGGTGCAGGGCAAAAGTTGGACCATTTCCATTCTCCACAATCCGGGTACGGGCTTTCAGCCGTCGGACGAGCGGATCAAATTTCCGGCGAAAGTGGGCAGCTTCTACCAGTTCGACATCGAATCGAACGACTCCGGAGGCGATGCCGACTTCAACGATCTCGTGCTCACCTGCCGCATGCCGGCCACCGCTTCGGATTTTCTGATCTACGGAAACGTGAGCTACTACGAAGGTTTCTGCTGGTTCAACCCCTGCTTCCGCCGCTGGATCGTGGTCGACACGCTACCGGCCGTGGTAGCCGCCATCAAGAACCCCGTGTTGGGCAAGTTGATCAAGGACCTCTACCCGCAGGTGCACAAAGCCGCGCTGCAAAGCAAAGGCGGCGATGACGACATTCGCCCGATCGTACTGCCGTTGCAGGCCGATACCGCCCTTCCTCCGTCCATGGCCCTCGGGATCGAAACGAAGCCCGATGAGTTCCAGCTCGCCGCGGAGGGCAAGAAGCGCGCGACCAAGGTCAATTTCGACGCGGCCGTGACTACCCAGAGCCGGGTGATCGATCAGCTTCCGGCCATCCAATGGCAGGCGCAACAGAAGCTCGAGCTCGCCAAGATCCTCGACAAGATCCAGTTGTTCTGCCAAACGGGGCCGGTGCCGAACGCCATCCTCCGTTTCCAGGAATACGATCGCACGAATGCCGAAAAGGCCGGCGGACCGTATAGCGGCGATGGGAACCGCTTCAATCTCGGGGCCTGCGTAGCCGATGCCAACGGCAACTACATCTTCCGCTTTACCCAGAGTTTCCTGGCCGAACTCGTCGAGGGCCTGTTCGACCGGGCGCCGGGCGAAACCTTCAACGTGCAGAAGATGCCCGACCTGATCGCTCAACTTCTCGATCCGACCGACCTCTCGGTCGTCAACTTCGAAACGGCGGCCCACTTCAATGTGCCTCTGCTCAAGCGGATCGATCTGTGCGTGCCGAAGTCGAAGGTCGGTACCGTGAGCCAACCCTGCACCGGGCAGAACATCATCCAGCAACTGGGCAACATCATCGTCGGCCCGCCGAGCCCCACGGGTGCCCGCACCGGCGCCGGCAACCACCTGACGGCCGACGGTCTGATCACCGCCAACCACTTCCTGGCGCCGAAGGTGAAGTGTGCCGGCTGGCGCAACAACTTCGCGCTGTACGGCTGCCTCAGCAATACCTCGATCAAACACTACACCGTAGAGTACGTGAACGACGACGGCGATTGGACCCTGATCGGCGACCCGCTGGCCCTGCCCAAGTTCGTGCTTAATCCGATCACCCTGATCAAGGAACTCGTCAACGTACCGGTAGGCCCGACCACCCGCAATCTGCGCGTCAACGGGAATACCAACCCGGCCGTCAGCGCCCCGGCCTACGACAACATCGAGATCGATCCCGATCCCGACTGGTATGCCACGAGCCGACGCCTGAAGGCCTACCTGAAAACGGCCAAGTACACCGATACTGCCCGACCGGTGCGATTCCGCCTGACCGGTTTCGCCTCGAACGGCAATCAGGTCAGCGGCGCCCGCGAGTACATCACCCTGTTCATCGACAATAGCGCCGTTCGGCAAAATTTCGACATCGACATTGCCGACGAGGTGACCATGGACTCCCAGAGCCTGGGCAACTGTGCCCTGTTCACCTTGCCGGAAGGCGAGGAGGCCACCCCGATCACGGTTCGCTTCAAGGCGATCCAACGCACCGGACTGATGAATGCCTACACCTTGTTCATGCAAAAAGGCGCTACCGGCAGTTTCCAGGTCGATCCCGATGTGGAGCCGGCCACCTTCAGCGGCGGCACCCTCACGACTGTCGACAACCGCGGGCGCACCTATGTGCATCCCGGCGATACCAACTGCCACCTGCTGTTTAGCGGCACCGATCGCGAAGGCACGGCCGATGCCGACGGCTACTACGAAGTGGAACTCGTGCCGCAGAGCGGCCGCTGGCTGGAGCCCGGCCAGACCTTCTGCGCCTTCAGTCTGAACCTGAGCTGCACGACGCGGCAGACCAACGGATCCTCGGGTTATCCCGACTGGTGGGCCGTACCCGTACTCATCGGCATTCAGCGAGCCTCCTGACATGAGCGCCCTGTCGTTTGCCGTGGCCGTCCTCGCCGTGTGGAGAGTCACTCACCTCTTCCAGGCCGAGGACGGCCCCTTCGATCTGATCTTCCGCTTTCGCAGGAAGCTCGGCGACAGCCAGGCCGGCCATTTACTCGATTGCTTCTATTGCCTGAGTTTGTGGGTGGCCTTGCCACCCGCCATCTGGCTGGCCTCTTCGGTAGTGGAGGGCATCCTGTATTGGCCGGCCCTGTCTGGCGGAGCGATCCTCCTGCAGCGGTTCAGCGAGCGCAAGTAGGCCCTCGCCCCATTTGTTCACCCTAAACGATCAAGACCATGTGTTGTGGTAAAAAACGAGACCAGTGGCGCCAGACGCGCCCCGAAACCCAATCAGCGGACGAGCAGCCGGTCGCCGGACTTCCCGAAAGCGTGGTCATGGAATACACCGGCCACAGCCGGTTGACCGTGCGCGGCGGGATCAGCGGTAAGCAATACGAGTTTGCCCGGCCGTTCGCGCAGCTGCTCATCGACGGACGCGACGCTCCGGGCCTGACCGCCCATCCTGCCTTGCGACCGGCAGCGGAAAGCCCCCGGCAGGCTTGAACAAAAATTTTACGGATCGGTGAAATTTGCGCATCTTCGCCGAAAAGGATGCCAAACCTGTTTTCACCTATGTACATGCCTTTCCGGAAGGTCTGCAAAGGACTGTGCGCACTGCTGCTGACCCTTAGCCAGCCCCTGCTTGCCCAACAGCAACTTTCACCGGGGGCCCGGATCAGTCTGCTCACCTGTTCTCCCGGCACCGAACTGTACACGACCTTCGGGCACAGCGCCATCCGCATCCAGGATACCGCCCGGCGAATCGATCTCATCTACAATTACGGGCTTTTCGATTTCGATACGCCTAATTTCTACTGGAAATTCCTGCGCGGCAAATTGTCCTACAAACTCGGCGTGCAATCCTTCGCATCCTTCCTGGCCGAATATCGGGAAGAACAGCGCACGGTAGTCGAACAAGAGATCCGCTTCCGACCCGAGGAGCGGCAGAAACTGTACGACTTTCTGCAGGAAAACTACCGTCCGGAAAACCGGTATTACCTCTACGATTTTTTCTACGACAACTGCGCCACCCGAATCCGCGACGCCCTGGAGAACGAAGCGACCGAGCGCCTCCGCTACCAGTATCCGGAGGCGCCCAAAGCCAGCTTCCGGCAGATGCTCGACAAGTACCTGCTCGGGCGGGCCTGGATCGACTTCGGCATCGATCTGGTCCTGGGCCAGCCGGCCGATCGCGTCGCCGATTTTCGCGAACAGATGTTCCTGCCCGATTACCTGGCCCAGAATTTACAGCTGGCCTTTATCGACAATCACCTCCCCCTGCTCGGCCCTCCTCAGAGGCTGACCTGGTATACGCCCACCGAAGCCAA
>JAGQXA010000591.1 GCA_020436865.1 Saprospiraceae bacterium
CAACAAAGGGCTGATGCACAGGATCCGGACTTCGAATCGCAATTCCGGCAATGGGTCGCCGCATTGCCGCAAGGGCGATCCGTTCTGGTGGCCGACATCCGGGAAGTGGCCGACTCCAACACCGCTTTGGACTATGCCAAGATCTACCACAACCTCACCGAAGTCTATCTCGGCATGAATGATCTTGGTTTGGCCGAAGGATCGCTGCAGAAGGCCGATCGGTTCCTCGCGAAGCTCCTGGCCGATCCAGCTTCGGTCGGGCAGGCGGAAAAGTATCAGCAGGCCTACGGCAACTGGCTGTGGGCCACCTGGTCGCAGGCGAAGGGGCGTTACGCGGAGGCCGTTTCCTATTGCGATGCCGCCATGGCGGTCTATTTGGACGCCGAGAGTCCGCTCGGCAGCGACGGCCTGCCGCCGGTGAGGAGTTCCGAGTACAATGTCCAAGAGGTGATGTTCCTGTTGGAAATCCTGCACCTGCGCGGACATGCCCTGGCCGCCGACCGGCGTTTTCCGGAGGCAGCGGTCGTCTACGATACCGCCCAGGCGCTGATCGATCGCTATCGGCTCGACTTTCAGACGGAAGGCTCTAAAATGCAGTTTGGTAAGATCGCCCGGCGGGTGTACCAGGGCGCGGTGGCCTTGTGCGTGCAGCGGCAGGAGATCGACAAGGCCTACGAGCTTTCCGAAAAGAGCCGCTCGTTCACCCTTTTGGAAGCCATGAAACACGAGAAAGCGCTGCAGGAATTGCGGATCGCCCCGGAATTGATCGAGGCCGATCGACGATTGCGCACGGAGATCCGTTACCGGGAAGCCACCTATCTGGAAGTGAATGACGAGCGGGAGAAGATCGCGATCCGCGACGAGATCCGGCTTCTGCGCGATTCGCTTGGGCGCAACCAACGACAACTCGAACAAAATGCCGACTACCGGGCGCTGGCGGTCCGGCCTTCCGCGGTGCCGGTCCGGCAACTGGCCAGGAAAGTGCTCGACCGGGATCAGGTGTTGGTCGAGTACTTCATCGGCGCCGAGCAGTTGACCATCTTTACCGCCTCCCGCAACTCGGCCATCCGGGCCCAACGCGTCGATATCGGCGAACAGGAATTGGAAGGTTTGATCGACTCCATGGTGGCGGCCATCCGGGTCGATCAAACGGGAAATTCCTTCGTGCCCTTTGCCCGCCGCTTGTATGAACTGCTTTGGCAGCCGGTGGTCGCAGAAGTCGGCCAGCTAAGGGCCGTGATCATTCCCGACGGCAAACTCAACTACCTGCCCTTCGGCGCCTTGCTGGAGGGCGAGGTGGACGGGCTGGGAAGCGATTACGTTCGCTATCCCTTTCTGATCAAGTCGACCCCCTTTAGCATCTGCTACTCGGCTTCGATCCTGCAGGAAATGAAAACGCGCCAGCCCGTCCGGAAGGCCGGGCTGTTGGCGATGGCGCCGGCCTTCCCCGAACCCTACCTCCTTTCGGACACCCAGTGGGAGATGGAATCGATCGCCGGGCTATTCGGCAAGAACGTAGACACCTTGTCCGGTTCCCCGGCTACCTTGGGGCAGTTTTTGCGGCGGGTCAACGGGCGATCGTACGACTGGATCCATTTGGCCACTCATGGGGAGGCCAATAGCCGGCAGCCTTCGCATTCCTGGGTTTCCTTTTCGCAGCAGGGGCTTCCCTTCGATCCGGCGGAGAAACTGTTCGCCTATCAATTGCTTGGCTTGAAATTGGATGGCGCTTCCGTGACGCTCAGCGCCTGTGAGACCAACTATGGGCCGCTGAAGCGCGGAGAAGGCCTGCTCACGCTGGCCCGGGGCTTTGCCCATGCCGGCGCCAAAAAGATCCTGTGCACCTATTGGAAAGTGCCGCAGCAGTCCACCCCGAAGATCATGAAGGGCTTCTACGAAAGGGCCAAAGGGCAGAGAATGACGGCCGATAACGCTCTGCAAAAGTCGGTGGAGGAGTTCATCCGCTATGAAGGAGGCCATCCTTTTCAATGGGCCGGCATCGTTGCGATCGGCAGTGTGGATCCCACCGGAGCGTCAGGCTTCGCGTGGTGGTATGGACTGGCCGGGTTGGTCTTTCTCGGAGGATTGTGGGCCTGGCGGATCAGAAATCGGGCAACTTAGCCTTCAGGTCTGTCAGGCGGTTCCGGAAGGCGCTGTTGGGGTTGTTTTGTTGGAAATCGGTTTTCAGGGACCGGTAGGCCGGATCGTCGAGCAG
>JAGQXA010000592.1 GCA_020436865.1 Saprospiraceae bacterium
CGGCACCGTAGCGCTGACGGTGGCCGAAGCCTTGCGGCTAACGCGATCCTTCTGCGCCTTTTGCGACACGGTGAATTTGATCGGATCGGTAGCGGCCTTGGAACGAAGGTAATACATGCCCGTCTTGAGCCCTTTCTGCCAGGCGTAGAAGTGCATGGAGGAGAGCTTCCCGAAGTTCGGGCTCTCCACAAAAAGGTTCATGCTCTGGCTCTGGCAGATGAAAGCTCCGCGGTCGGCAGCCTGGTCGATGATGACCTTTTGGCTGATCTCCCAGACCGTCTTGTACAGCTCCTTGAGTTCGTCGGGAATGCCGTCGATCTCCTGCACGGAGCCGTTGGCGGCCAGGAGGTGGTTTTTCATTTCGTCGTTCCAGAGGCCAAGACCGATCAGATCGTTAAGCAGGTGTTTGTTGACGATGATGAACTCGCCGGAGAGCGTCCGGCGCGAGTAGATATTCGAGGTATAGGGTTCGAAGCACTCGTTGTTGCCCAGGATCTGGGAGGTCGAGGCGGTCGGCATGGGCGCCAGCAGGAGGCTGTTGCGCAGGCCATGGGTCTTGATCTCTTCCTTGAGGGCATCCCAGTTCCAACGCGGACCGGGTTTTTCGCCCCACATATCGAACTGCAGGATCCCTTCGCTGGCCGGCGAGCCGGGAAACGACTCGTAGTGGCCGTGCTTTTTGGCCTGCTCTACCGATTCGGTGAGGGCGGCGAAATAGATGGTTTCGAAAATGTCGCGATTGAGCTTGCCGGCTTCCGGGCTGTCGAAAGGAAAGCGCATTTGGATGAAGGCATCTGCCAGCCCCTGCACGCCGATGCCGATGGGGCGGTGGCGCATGTTGGAGGTGCGGGCCTGCTCGATCGGGTAGTAGTTGACGTCGATGATCTTGTTGAGGTTGCGCGTCACCACGCGGGTCACCTCGAAAAGGCGGTCGAAGTCGAAGGTCCGGTCTTCGCCGACGAACTTCGGCAGCGACAGGGAAGCCAGGTTGCAGACGGCCACCTCGTCGGGCGAGGTGTACTCCATGATCTCGGTACAGAGGTTCGACGAGCGGATCGTACCCAGGTTCTTCTGGTTCGATTTCTTATTGGCGGCGTCCTTGTACAGAATGTAGGGCGTACCGGTTTCGATCTGGCTTTCCAGGATGGCGAACCACAACTCCTGCGCCTTGACCGTCTTGCGGGCGCGTCCTTCCTGCTCGTACTTATGGTAGAGCGCTTCGAACTCGCCCCCGTAGCTATCGTACAGGCCCGGCGCCTCGTTCGGGCAGAAGAGCGACCAATCGCCGTCTTGCTTCACCCGCTCCATGAAGAGGTCGGGCATCCACATGGCATAAAAGAGGTCGCGCGCCCGAAGTTCCTCCTTGCCGTGATTCTTCTTCAGTTCGAGAAAATCGAGCACGTCGGCGTGCCAGGGTTCGAGATAAACGGCAAAGGCTCCTTTGCGCTTGCCGCCGCCCTGATCGACGTAGCGGGCCGTGTCGTTGTACACCCGCAACATCGGGATAATGCCGTTGGAAGTACCGCCGGTGCCTTTGATATAGCTTCCCTTGGCGCGGATATTGTGGATGCTCACGCCGATGCCGCCGGCCGATTGCGAGATGCGGGCGCAGCGCGAGAGCGTTTCGAAAATGCCGCCGATGCTATCGTCGGTCATCGACAGCAGGAAGCAGGACGAAAGCTGCGGCTTGGGCGTACCGGCATTGAAGAGCGTCGGCGTGGCGTGAATAAACCACTTCTCCGACATGAGAGTATAGGTTTCGACGGCGGCCTCGATATCGGTTCCGTGGATGCCCACGGCGGCGCGCATGAGCAGGTGTTGCGGCCGTTCGACCACCTGGTTGTCCATGCGCAGCAGATAGCTGCGTTCGAGGGTCTTGAAGCCGAAGTAGTCGAAGCTGTAGTCGCGATCGTAGATGATGGCGCTATCGAGCTGGTCGCGGTATTTCCAGACGATCTCCATGGTGTCGTCGCCGATCAGCCCGGCCTTCTCGCCCGTTTTCGGGTCGATGTACTCGTAGAGGGCTTTCATGGTGCGCGAGAACGACTTGTTGGTGTTCTTGTGCAGGTTGGACACGGCGATCCGGGCGGCCAGCAGAGCGTAGTCCGGATGGTCGGTGGCCATGGTGGCGGCCGTTTCGGCGGCCAGGTTGTCGAGTTCGGTGGTGGTGACGCCATCGTAGAGGCCCTGGATGACCTTCTTGGCGATCTCGATGTGGTTGACGTAGTTTTCGTCGAGCCCGTAGCACAGTTTTTTGATCCGTGCGGTGATCTTATCGAAGCTGACGTCTTCGGTTTTGCCGCTGCGTTTGATGACTTGCATGTCGGTAGGGTTTATTCGTGGAGAAGGGGGTGAACAGATCGGTTTTGGTTAGAAATCTTCGTCGAGGGTAAAGACCTGCTTGTCGCGGCCGGCCAGTACGCCCGATTTCTGGTAGTCGCCGACGCGTTTTTCGAAGAAGTTGGTCTTGCCCTGCAGGCTGATGAGGTCCATCCAGGGAAACGGGTTGTCGACCCGGTACACCTTGTCGAGGTGCAGGGCCTCCAGCAGGCGATCGGCCACGAATTCGATGTATTGGCACATCAGGTCGGCGTTCATGCCGATGAGATTGACGGGCAGGGCGTCGGAAACGAACTCCTTTTCGATGGCCACGGCGTCGGTGATGATGCCGGTCACGGTTTCGGCCGAGAGTTTATGCTGTACGTGATCGTTGTAGAGCAGGCAGGCGAAATCGCAGTGCATGCCCTCGTCGCGCGAGATCAGTTCGTTGGAAAACGACAGGCCCGGCATGAGCCCCCGTTTCTTGAGCCAGAAGATGGAACAAAAAGACCCGGAGAAAAAGATCCCCTCCACCGCCGCAAAAGCGATCAGTCGTTCCTGGAAGGTGCCGTTGTCGATCCAACGCAAGGCCCATTCGGCCTTCTTCTTCACGCAATCCAGGGTTTCGATGGCGTTGAACAGGTAATCTTTTTCTTTCGGGTCCTTAATGTAAGTATCAATAAGCAGACTATAGGTTTCGGAATGGATGTTCTCCATCATGATCTGGAAGCCGTAGAAAAACTTGGCTTCCGTGTATTGCACCTCGCTGACGAAGTTCTCCGCCAGGTTCTCGTTGACGATGCCGTCGGACGCGGCAAAGAAGGCCAGGACGTGCTTGACAAAGTGGCGCTCGTCGTCGTTGAGCTTCTCGTTCCAATCGCTCAGATCGGCCGACAGGTCGATCTCTTCGGCCGTCCAGAAACTGGCCTCCGCCTTCTTGTAAAAAGCCCAAATGTCGCTGTGTTGGATCGGAAATAGGACAAAGCGGTTGGGGTTCTCCCGCAGGATCGGTTCTACTTGTTTCGACATGACGCGCGTGCGTTCTTTTTGGTTAAGAGTTGAGGTAGGAGGAAAGACCCTCACAGTATGTTTGTACGCCTAAAATTAACGAAAGCACGCTTCGATTGGCTCCAAAGTTTTCCACATTATGTGGAAAACTTTTTTAAATTGCTCAAAATCAATGAATTGAAAAGTTAGTAGATTTTTCCACAATGTGGATAACTCGATGTGGAAAATTTCAGGGTGTTCGCAAATTAGTGAACCGCCGGTTGTGGAAAAGGGTGTTAATTGTTAGATTTTCAATAGGAAGTGAAATTCCTTCGATATCGTTCGGATCGCTTGTAGCGATCCGAACGGCCCTCTTTCATCTCTCTACTTTCCTCTTTCTACCCCCCTAATACGCCCGGTATTTCCCTTCGAATCTCCCCCGGCTCACGCGCAGGGTCCTGGAGCAGGACGTGCTACGGACAGTAAACTCGAATTGTCCGGAAATGAAATCCTCGGTAGTGTCGAGTTTCAGGATGGTCACGGTAGCCGGGGCGCTCAGGTCGATCTGATAAAGTCCACATTGGATGAAGTCGCGGAAATTGGTCAGCAGCGAATCGGCCGGATAGGCGCCGGCCGCTGTAATGCCGCGCTGGAAGACGCTGAAGGTCTCGCTGATCTCTTCCGGAGGAAGACCGACCAGTTCGCGATTGGCGCGAACCAGCAATTCTCCCTTGCTTTCGCTATACCAGATATAGGATACCGGCGTACCCGGGTTGGCCGCCTCGGGGCGCCAGGGGTCGTCGTTAACCAGGCAGAAGAAATCGACCGGTAACTCGGGTAGCAACAGCTCGGCCGGATCCGGAACGGGGTCCACGTTTTTTTCCTTTGCACAAAAAGTGGTCAGAATCACGACCATCGACAATATTCCCGCCCGGCAAAGCGCTTTCATATGGGTAAGTTTGGCCAAAAGATACGAAATTCGGCCGGCAGAGCACTCCCCCACCCGACCGAAGCAACCAATTTCCCCAAACTATCCGTACAGACTACCAGAACGGAATGAAGCACGAAGGTCCCATACTGGAGTTCATTCTGCAATCCTGTCGACAGGGCAAAGCGGAAGGCCAGAGGAAACTGTACGAGTTGTTCTACAGTTACGGGATGAGCGTGTGCCTGCGCTATGCCAATAACCGGGAAGAGGCCCAGGAGATCCTGAACGACGGCTTCTACAAGGTGTTTACCAAGATCGACCAGTACGATCCGGCCTACCCCTTCCGGCAATGGCTACGGGTGATCCTGATCCACGCAGGGGTCGACTATCACCGGCGGTACAAGCGATTGCACCAGGCACAGGAAGAGCTCGAAGCAGCCGCGCACATCGGCGCCCCTTCGCTGCAACTCGACCAACTGGCCTACGAAGATGTGTTGGCGGCGGTACAGCTCCTCCCCCCGGCCTACCGCCTGGTCTTTAACCTTTATGTGGTGGAAGGATATATGCACCACGAGATCGCTGAAAAACTCGGCATCAGTACCGGGACCTCCAAATCCAATTTGTCCAAAGCCAGAAAATTCCTTCAGCAGAAGCTGGGGCAGGAGTATCTGGCCCAATTGAAGTGAGTATGGATCAAGAATTCGACAAAGGCATCCGCAACATCCTCCAAGAGGCGCCGGAGGTGGATTTCGATCCGCAAGGCTGGGCGGCGCTCCACGAGCGCCTGGCCGCCGACCGGCAGCGACGCCCGGTCGCCTA
>JAGQXA010000593.1 GCA_020436865.1 Saprospiraceae bacterium
CTCCTGCAACTCCCGGATGGCCTTTTCGATGCGCTCGATCGATTCGGGGTATTCGTAGCGCACGTACACGACCCCGGCAGAGGCGCCGATGGCATAGCCGGCGATCAACATGCCGATCAGTACCGCGTAGGGGTTCTGCTCGAGCAGGTAGCGGTCGGAGAAGGAGCCGGGGTCGCCCTCGTCGGCATTGCAGACGACGAACTTGGTCGGGCTTTCGGCCTGCCGGCAGGCGTCCATTTTGAACCAGGCCGGGAAGCCGGCGCCGCCGCGTCCGCGCAATCCCGATTTCCGGATGGCGTCGAGAACGGCCTCGGGGTCGTTTTTGATCATCGAGTTCAACTGCGACCGGCATTCTTCCAAGGAGGGGAAAGCTGCGGTCAGGAGGGCCTTGCCGTGGGCCTTGACGTGATAGCGATCGAGCCCGTCCCGCGTCGATTTGCCGGCGATCCGGCCGATCTCTTCGGCGGAGCGGGCGGAATAGTTCCGACCGTCGTAAAAGAAGGCGCCATTCTCGTGGCAGCGGCCCAGGCAGCACATTTCGCCGATCTCCTCCGGAGCAAAGTGTTTGGCCAGTTCTTTCTTCAGGCCATCCTGAGTGCCGGCGACCATACAGGCCGTGCCGTTGCAGACGTAGACCTTCTTGCCCTGGTTTTCCGGACGGGTGAAGTCGTAGAAAGTGGAGGAGCCGTAGACGTTGGCGGGGCCTACCAGAAATTCTTCGGCCAGCTTTTGCAGGTCCTGCTTGTCAGGGGCGCCGTTCTTCTCGGAAAGTTCGCCGATGCGCTCGAACAAATTATCGGTCAATCCCTTGCGGCCCGAAAGGGAGGAGAGGTTCTTTGACATAGTTGTCTATTTGGTTAGTCGAAAAATAAATATCCGAATTTTTTGGCGGAATAGAGAAGATTTTGCGGATCCATCCCACAGATATTGCCGCCAATGCGACAAGGCCACCTCAAAAGGTATTATTTTGAGCCCGCATTTGGCATTTGCGGACCTCTTTCTACTTTCTACTTTCATCTTTCCTCTGAACGGATGAGTAAACTACCCAAGCAGCGGCTAACCTTTTTCTTCAGCGACATCGAGGGCTCGACCAGCCTCATCGCATCGCTTGGGGAGCGCTATGCCGACATTTTGGAGCAGTACCGCTGCATCGTTCGTTCGGCCCTGGCGGCCTACCAGGGAAGGGAGATCGACACGGCGGGCGACGGTTTTTTTGCCGTCTTCCGCGATACCCGTCAGGCAGTCATCGCGGCCGTGCGCATGCAGCGGGCCTTCGCCACGCAGGCCTGGGCTCGAAACGTCGATTTTCGGGTGCGCATGGGCATTCACACCGGCGATGCCATCGTGGCCCCGACGGGCTTTATCGGCCTGGAGGTACATCGGGCCTCCCGCATCTGCAATGCCGCCAACGGGGGCCAGGTGTTGCTTACCCCCACGGTGCTCGAGAGTGCGGGCGAGCCGCTGCCCGAAGGGGCCGACACGATCTATCTCGGCGAATTCCTGCTGAAGGGTTTTGGGCAGCCCGAACGCCTTTTCCAACTGATCGTGCCCGGTATCGACAATCCCTTTCTGTCGCCTCAGACCGAGCGGCCCTTGCCGACCATTGCCGTCTTGCCGTTCGCCGTGCGCAGCATGGACCCCAACGACGGCTTTCTGGGCGACGGGATGGCCGAAGAGATCATCATCGCACTGGGGAAGGTGCCCGGGCTGCAGGTAGTGGCCCGCTCGGCCTCGTTTGCCTTCAGGCAACAGTCGCTCGATCCGCGGGAGATCGGCAAGCGCCTGAATGCCGACGTGATCCTGGA
>JAGQXA010000594.1 GCA_020436865.1 Saprospiraceae bacterium
TACTGCTCTCGCCGTCGTGCCGAAAATACACATAGATGCCGTCGACCGGTACGAACTGGGTTAACTTGCCATGCTGCAAAGCGGGCGTCTTCTGCCGGTATTGGGCGAGGGTACGGACATAATTGAAAGCCTCCTGCTCACTTGCCGTGCGGCCAGAAGGGAAGAACTTGTTGACGGTATCGGCCTTCCAGCCGCCGGGGAAATCCTCGCGCACCTTGCCGTCGGGATCCTTGAAGTTCTTCATCAGGATCTCCGTGCCGTAGTAGATCGAAGGGATGCCGCGCATCGTCAGCAAGAAGGCGATGCCGCTCTTGTACTTGCGCAGATCTTCTCCGATCACCGAGTAGAAGCGACTCAGATCGTGATTGTCGAGGAAAGTGACGTTCCGGTAGGGATCTTCATAGAGGAAGTCTTGCGCCAGGGTGTAATAGATCCTCGATACGCCTTCCGTCCAGCCCTGCGGCCGGCTCAGGGCTTCATTGATCGCATAGTACAACTGGAAATCGGTCACCGCCGGCATATGCGAGTTGTAGCCCTCCCGCAGGTGATTGTTCTGGGTGAACTGGGCCTGCACGGCCGGACCGTGCACCCAGGTTTCGGCGAACAGCCCTAGCCCAGGGAACTCTGCCTGCAACCTCCTCCCCCACTCCGCCATAAACTCCTGATCCGGATAGGCATAGGTGTCGAGCCGGTAGGCATCCTGCCCGGTGTACTCGATCCACCAAATATTGTTCTGGATCAGATAGTTGGCCAGTTGCGGATGCTGTTGGTTCAGGTCGGGCATGTGGTGATCGAACCAGCCGTCGCTCATGGCCTTCCGGTCGGACCGCGCCGCATAGGGATCCATCAGGCTCGGCGCCCGAAAAGAGGAAAACTGAAATTGATCCGATTGGTGGATCCAGTCGCGATCGGGTAGATCGCGAATAAACCAATGCTGATCGCCCACATGGTTGTGGATGATGTCCATGACCACCTTCACGCCCTTGAGGTGGCAGGCTTCTACCAGCTCAACGTATTTCTCATTCGTACCCAGTCGCGGATCGATGCGGTAATGGTCGGTCACCGCATAGCCGTGATACGATTCGTAGGGTTGATCGTTTTCGAGCACGGGGTTCAGCCACAGGGCCGTAACGCCCAGATCGACCAGGTAATCCAGATGATCGATCACGCCCTGCAGGTCGCCGCCGTGGCGAAAGTACATCTTCCCACGATGAACGCCCACCTGGTTCAGGTCGAGGTAGCTATCGTTCGAGTAATCGCCATTCGCGAAACGATCGGGCATTAGCAGGTACACCAGATCGCCGGAATTGAGCCCCTGCACACGGCTGGCGCTGGTCTTGCGCTGCCGCAATTCGTAGGAATAGGTGCGCTCCGTGTTGTCTTTCGACAGCCGGATATTGAACTTGCCCGGTTTGACGCCGGGGCCGATCTCCAGCTCGAGGAACAGGTAGTTGGGGTTTTCCAGGCGGGTTACCCCGTTTAACTTCACTCCCGGATAATCGACCGAGACCGAATAATCGCGAATATCCTGATCATAGATCAGAACTTCCAGGATCGGATGCTGCATGCCCACCCACCAAAAGGGGGGCTCCACCCTGATCTGGTCGATCGGTCCGCCATCGGCCTCGATGCGGGCGTAGGCGGGTTTCGATAGGCCGAGGGGAATTTTCTGAGCCGGATCGTCGTCGTAGATCGTAGCGGGGCGCTGGGCCAGGCCGGGAACACCCCAGCTGATCGACAGGAATAATGCGGCTATGGTCAGTGTGGTGAGAGGGCTATATTTCATTATCAATCCTTGAGTTTTCCGATATCTTTAACGTGTATTTCATCCTCATCGTCTACCCGGAGCGAGAGCAAGCCGGCCAGGATCATGGAAACGCCGCCGACCACCAGGGCATAGATGGGTTCGTGGTTGAAGAAATAGCCGATCACCACTCCCAACAGGGCGGCCGAGACTAATTGCGGGATCACAATGAAGAAGTTGAATACTCCCATGTAGTACCCCATCTTGGCGGGAGGTAATGAACCGGCCAACATGGCGTAAGGCACTGACAGGATGCTGGCCCAGGCAATCCCGACCCCGATCATGCTGATAAACACATACATGGGGTCTGAGATGAAATACAGTGATATAAGACCCAGCCCCCCCAGGATCAGACAAAACATATGGGTTGCCCTACGGGTAATCCGCCTGGCGACCACGGGAATCAGGAAGGCCACCAAAGCGGCCACAAGATTGTATTCCCCAAACCAGACCCCTACGAGGTCGGCGCCGTCATTGTAGGCCTTGGAGGTGGTGTCGGAAGTACCGTAAATATGGCTGGTGACGGCCGCAGTGGTATAGAGCCACATCGAAAAGAGGGCGAACCACGAAAAGAACTGCACGACCGCCAGTTGCTTCATAGTTTTGGGCATGTACTGAAAGTCGTTGATGATGGTTACGAAGCCATTCTTGTAGGCTCCCCGGACCTGCATCAGCCCGGCGACCAGGGCCAACAGACCTGCCAGGATCGTACCGCCGGAAAAAATGTACAGTTCCTTCTCCGGATCTTGGTAACTCGCGATCCAACTCGTCAGTAAGATCCCTGCTGCAGCGATCACCGCTCCTTTGACCAGCAACCCACGACCGTTCTTTGCATATTGTTGCGGCGTTTGCTCGCGATGATACTCCTCTTCGGCATTGTCTTCAAATTCCGCCATTTCCTGTGGTGAATACTCCCGCGATCGCAAGACGGTCCAGAACACCGCCGAGAAGAACACGACCGCCCCGATGTAGAACGACCAGTAGATATTGGGCGAGATCTTTTCTCCGGGCAACGGCTGGTTGGCCAGTCCGAACAGGTTCGTCAGGATCCAGGGCAAGGCCGAGGCAACGACAGCCCCCACTCCGATGAAGAAACTCTGCATGGCAAATCCCTGCGTACGCTGGGCGCCAGGCAGGTTGTCGCCGACGAA
>JAGQXA010000088.1 GCA_020436865.1 Saprospiraceae bacterium
ATTTGCGTCAATAAGAAAACGATCATGAAGAATAAGCTCCTTTTTCTGGGCGCGCTGGCGGCATTGATCGCCGGCTGCGAAAAGATCAATGAAGATCCGGTGTTCGATACGAAGCCGTTGATCGACCTGGTGGCCATTTCGGCCGATACGCTGGTCGAGTTCCAGGAGAACCTGGTATTGACCATTTCCTACCAGGATGGCGACGGCGATCTGGGCACGTCTGATCCCGACGTCAATAGCATTTTCGTGCAGGACAACCGCCTGGAAAAGCCCGACGAATACTATCTGCCTCCCCTTGCGCCGGAAGAGGCCAAGATTTCCATACAGGGGCAGCTCGATCTTAAATTGTCGCCCACCTTTCTACTGGGCAACGGCAGCCAGGAAACCGTAGAATACACGCTATACCTGTTCGACCGGGCAGGCAATCAAAGCAACGTCCTGAAGACAGGCCCTATACTCGTGGTACGCGAATAAGCGCCGCCCCATTTCCCACAAACCGAGAAACATCCAGACATGAAGCGATCGCTACTGCTCCAGGCAGCCGCCTTATTATTCCCCCTCCTCCTCGTCGGCCAGCCGGAATATTACATGACCAATCTGGTGGTCGACGATTGCGAAGGCATCCTCTACGACAGCGAACTAGGCGATCCCGGCGGCAACTACGATCACAACGAGAACTACACTTTCTCCATCTGCATCCCCGGAGCCGATCAGATCATCATGACGTTCCTCTATTTCTGCACGGAGGCCGATTTCGACTCGCTACGCATCTACGATGGACCCGACACACTTTCGCTACTGATCGGCACTTATACGGGCGAACCCGATCCGCCGGTTATCATCGCCACCAGCGGTTGCCTGACGCTGAATTTCGTGAGCGACCCCAACGTGTCCTGTACCGGCTGGGAAGCCCATTGGGAGACGGTGGTGGAAATTCCGCCGCCGCCCGACATTCTACCGCTCGACGATCTACCTTGCGAGAGCAACACCATGACGGTCGTTTTTGCCGAACAAATCCCCTGCGATTCACTATACCCGAGCGCCTTCGCCATAAACGGGCCGATCTCGCCCACGATCACCAACGTGCAACCAGTGGGCTGCAGCGGGGGCTATACGAATACCGTTAATCTCAGTTTTTCGCCGATGATCGACTTCAGCGGAAACTATCAGGTGAGTTTCACCAATTCCGTCACCATTTGCGAAACGGTGTACACATTGACCTCCACCGAACCTTTTGCAGTAACCGACTGCCCGCTCAACGTCATCCTTTCCTTGGAAGGGGGCGTGGCCTGTGCCGGCGACACAGCCCAATTGACCGCGCTGGCCAGCGGCGGCGACCCCAACACCTACCAGTTTAGCTGGAACCCGCCGGTCGGACTCAACACCGATGAGGTAATCATCGTGCCGACGGGTCCGACCACTTACGGCGTAACGGTAACCGATGCGAATGGGGCCACCGCTTCCGACTCCATTACCATCATACCCAATCCGGTTCCCGTGCTCAGCCTGCCCGATACCACTCTCTGCCAATCGATAGCCCCCTTCGCGCTCACCGCACTGCCAGCCGGCGGCGAATGGTCGGCAACCGGCATCGCCGAAGGCGAAGAGCTTACAGGCTGGTACGATCCATCGCTGGTGACTACAGCTCAGGATACCGTGGTTTACGTCGATCCAAACGGCTGTGCGAGCAGTGCGATCTTCGACATCGTGCCGCTTGAACCAGGCCTCGACGAAGCGGCTTGTCCGGGAACGCCGGCCTTCCAGATCATGGAGGCGCTGCCCACCGGAGGGGTGTGGTCAGGGCCCTTCGTGACGCCCGACGGCCTCTTCACGCCGCCGGTCGACGAAGGTTCCTATGAGCTGATCTACACCCACCCGAACGGCTGTAGCGGCAGCAAGGTCGTCAATGTCGGTGAGTTGCAACTGCCCGCGCTCGATACGCTCTGCCAGTCGGAACCCGCCTTCGAGCTGGCGGTCACGCCCTTTGGGGGAAACTGGTCGGGACCCGGAATCACCGACCCATACCTCGGCTTGTTCGATCCGGACGAAGCGGGTCCCGGCGATCATACCCTATTGTACGAAGCCAACGGCTGTTCGGATTCCATCTCCTTCTTCATCAAGGAGATCGACGCCGCCTGGAATTTTTCGGCTTGCCCGCTGCAGGCCCCCTTCATCCTGCCCGGCAACTGGCAGCCTATGGGCACGGGCATTTGGTCGGGCGCGGGGGTAACCGATACGATCGCGGGCTGGTACGATCCTGGGCTGCTCCCCGACGGGTTCAACGACACACTCACCTTTACCGCCAACGGCTGCACCGACCAGCGGATCGTTTACATCCGGCTGACCCGGCTAGGCGTCGACACCCTGGCCTTCTGCCAAAGCGACGAAGAGCTGCTCCTGAACTGGGAAACGACCGGACTCGTACCGGGAGGGGGCAACTGGAGCGGCATAGGGATAAGCCATCCGAATCCCGACGATTATTTCTTCGATCCGGGCCAGGCCGGGCCTGGTCTGCATGTGTTGGTGTATGAGAATAACACCTGTTCCGACAGTCTGTGGGCCCGGGTTTACCCGAATCCACAGGTACAATCGACCACCGTTTGCGTAGCGGCGCCGGTCTTTCAGCTGCAGACCAACCTGAGCGGGGGCAACTGGAGCGGCACAGGAGTGGTCAACGCCTTCAATGGAACCTTCGACCCGGCGATAGCCGGAGTAGGCACACATACCGTGTACTACACTTCTCCCGACGGTTGCGGCGGCGAAGGAGCGGTGGAGGTCACTCCTCTCACGATGGCCACGATCGAAGGGTTGGACGAAACCTACTGTTTCCGCGACACCTCAATCTTGCCGATCCTCAGTCCTGCCGGCGGACAACTGACGGTCGACGGTCAGACAGCGGCCGGCTTCAATCCGGCGATCGCCGGAGCCGGAGCACATATACTGATCTACACAGCCGGAGTAAATGAATGTGCCAGTTCGACCGACTTCATTGTAACCGTCGGCGAGCCGGTGTCGTTGGAAGTACCTTTCGACAGCCATACTCTTTGCTTTGGCGCAACGGCTATCCTCACTGCCACAGCTACAGGTGGAAGTTCAAACGGCAATTATACCTACAACTGGAATCAGGGATTGGGCTTCGGACAATCGCACTACGTTGAGCCCGGTTCGACGACCAGCTATACCGTTACCGCGTCCGACGGCTGCTCGGAGCCGGCGACGGGACAGATCGAGCTATTCGTACATCCCGATTTCGAGTTGAGCTTCTTCACCGGAGCGCCCGTGTGCTTCGACGACACTACCTTCGCAGAGGTCAGCGTTAGCCCGGCAGGTTCCTATTCCTACGTTTGGGATTCCGATCCGCCGACGTACGGCGACTACATAGAGAGCTACCCGACCACCTACGTGGTGGAGGCTACCAATGACTCGACCGGTTGCCGGAAAGAAGCCGAGGTCGAATTGCCGGGTTACGATCTGATCAAGGCCAACTTTGGCTACTCGCCCAACGTAAGCTGCCTGACGACCCTCGACCCGACCATCGAGGTCCTCGATTTCAGCGTCGGGGGGATCGACGGATACTGGGATTTCGGCGATGGCGCCGGCACCCCCTATATGCTGGGAGAAGATCTTACGCACACCTACGCCGATACCGGACATTATACCATCACCTTGTATATCGAGAACGAAGGCGGTTGCTTCTCGGAATTCCAGCAGGAAGTCTGCGTGAAGTTTGAGAACCACCTCTACATTCCGAATGCCTTTTCGCCGAACGGCGATGGTCACAACGATCTGTTCCGCATGCAGGCGATTGGTGTGGAGACCATCGAATGGATGATCTTCAACCGCTACGGTGCCCCGGTATTTGCCGGAGAAAGCATTGACGATGTCTGGGACGGTACTCATCAGGGAAAGCGGGTAGAACAGGGCGTCTATGTGATCATGGCCAGCTACACGGTGCGCGGCTCGTCGTTCGTACGCTTCTACGAGGGCGATATTACGGTCTTGTACTGAGGGCGTATTCCAGGAAGGCGTCAAGGAAGAATTTCGCGGCCCAGTTCGGGTAGCGCAACCGCTGGTAGGGACCCCAGAAAGGCTGTGAGCCGGCAATGGCGCCGGAGGGTCGTTGGAACTGAAGCACGGAGTGAAAAAGCCAACGACCTAGTTCGCGATATGCCTCCTCCCGGTAGTACCGATAAGCTTTAAAGTACAGGATGCTCAGTTGAGCGTTGCCGGTCAGGCATACGAAAGAGCGATCTCCCCGGCCATCGACATCGTAGCGGCCGGCCAATCTGCCGTAGCGACGCCAATCCTCCGCCAGCCGCTCTAAGGTGTTCCGGACGGCGTCGAGCCCTTCTTCATCGGCTTGCAGCTCACTTATTTCCCAATAGCCACGTAGCGCATAGGCCAGCGTATGGGTAAATGCCGCTTCCCCCGGCCGGAAGCCCGTTTCGGCCAACCAGCCGGTTGGTAAGAATTTGGGGCGAAGAACGTCCATCGCCCGCTCCATAGACGCTTCGACTGGGAGACCGGGCAGATGCGGCGCAGTGGCCAGCACACTCCAGATCAACCGGGTGTAGTATGTCGGTTCATAGTTCGCTACATAGGCCCCGGCCTGC
>JAGQXA010000595.1 GCA_020436865.1 Saprospiraceae bacterium
CTTTGCTTGTTATTATTCCTGTAACGTGGCAGGGACGTTCCTGCCCGATTTTCCACTTGTCTCCACGTACTTTCGGCCGCGATCGCCTGGCGATCCTGCAGTACATTCTGTGCTTGTTCGGCCGAACTCCTGATTTGTATTTCATCACCAAAAACTAAGATTATGACCTGTAGTTTCACACTAAGGGCCATGTGCCTGCTTTTGATCGCCATGAATCCGCTGTTACTCGGCGGGCAGAACGTCGTGCTGAACTTTACCGGCATGACTCCCCACCTCGGACAAAAACTGGAGGCGCGCCTGATCGACAAACGCGACCTGCAGGAAGTCGACCGCGCGGTGATCCCTTCGATCGTGTCGGCCAATTTCGAGCTGACGCTGGTCGGCGAAACCGGCGGAAGCTATTTCATCGATTTCTATGCCGACCTGAGCGGCAATGGCGTGTACGATGCCCCGCCGGTGGATCACGCCTGGCGCGAAGAGGCCGACAACCTCGCTTCCGGCGATAATACGGTCGACTTCGCCCATAATACCTCTTTTACCGACGTTCGCTGGCGCCATACCCTGACCTTTTCCTTGCTCGACATGACGCCGCACCTCGGACAATTGCTGGGCGTACGGCTCATCGACCGCACCCGGACGGGTAAGGAGGCGGGCCGCCTGGTTATCGCGGGGGTCCCTTCGGCCGATTTTTCGATCGATCTGCCATTCCTCGAACTCGGACATAGCTACTACCTCGATTTCTTCGCCGACCTGAGCGGCAACGGCCTGTACGACGCTCCACCGGTCGATCATGCCTGGCGCCTGGAGATCGATGCCGTCGACGGCGACGAAACCGCTTCGTTCTCCCACGGGACCAACTTCACCGATATCGGCTGGACCGATCAGGTGACCGTGGCCATGACGGATATGAACCCGCATGTCGGTCAATTGCTCGAACTGAGGGTGATCGACAAGGATTCCGGGAAGGAGATCGGCCGTACCCGGCGTACCGTCGATGTGGCGGCGATCGACGTGTCGGTACCCGGTCTACAGGCGGGCGGCAACTATCAGGTCGACTTTTACGCCGACCTGAACGGCAACGGTACCTACAATGCCCCGGGCGCCGATCATGCCTGGCGCCTGGACTGGGAGGGTCATCCGGGCGGCGACGCCCTGCTTCCCTTTGCGCACAATACATCGTTCGTAGACGTCGACTGGGAATACCTGTTCACCCTGCACTTCACCGACATGAATCCACACCTCGGGCAATTGCTGGCCCTAAGGCTGGTGAACTCGGGGACCGGTCAGGAGGTGGGATCCTTCAGCATGCCCGCCATCATGTTTCCGGAGTTCTACGTGGAGGTGCCCGGCATCCGTCTGGATGAGAACTACGATGCCGATTTCTACGCCGATCTGAACGGCAACGGCGCCTACGACGCGCCTCCGGCAGATCACGCCTGGCGCCTGAACTTCGACGACGAAACGGGCGATGTCGAGCTCGAATTCGCGCATAATACCAATTTCACCGACATTGAATTTCCGGCCTCCGTGCATTTGCCTTCGGCAGTAGAGTCGTTCAGCGCCTTCCCCAACCCGTTCGACGATCGCGTCGGACTGCAGTTCGGCCTCACGCAGGCGCAGGAAGTGCGGCTGCAACTGTTCGATCAATACGGTCGCACGGTCATGCCGATACGCGAATTGCATGCCCTTTCCGGGCAGAATACCGTCGAACTCGACGGGCTTGGCCAACTGCCTCCGGGCATCTACTGGCTGCGGGTCGAGCTGGCGCCGGCCGGCCTGTTTGTATATCCGCTCGTGAAATAGTAATTTTGATCTGCCTGACCCTTGTTTGCCGAAGGGTCAGGCTTTTCCATCTCCCTTCACTCTCAAAATCCGGACTATGTCAGCGATTAACAAGTTTGCTACCATGGCCCTCTTGTCGCTGCTGGCCTTTGCGGCTTGCAGCACGGAAGACGACGACGTTTGTCAGACCGAGAACATGAGTTTCTCAGAAGATATCTTCCCCATCATCGAAAGCAATTGCTTTACCGACTGCCACAACGGTAGCGCCCCGACCAGCGGGTTCACGCTAGAAAACTATGCCGACGTGAAGGTCAAGGTCGATCAGGGCCGTCTGGTGGGCGCCGTAACCCGGCAGCCCGGATTTGTGGCTATGCCCTACAATCTGGGGCCTTTGCCCTCCTGTGAGCAGGACCAGATCGCGGCCTGGGTAGCCCAGGGAGCGTTGGATAATTGATGCTATTATAACCTCCCGACCGAGTGTTTGTCGTTCGATAACACATTTTCCAGGGACCACGAAACGCGGCGTATGAAATCGGCCTGTCGCACGGGGCAATCGGTCTTCAGGCAAACCGTGCAGGAGGAGGGTGGCGCGCACGGATCGGTATGCACAAAAACCTCCACGGGCGTGCTGCACGAGTGGGCGACCTGCTTTTCCATCGACTTCGTTTCGTTGTGCGCTTCCTTTACCTCCAGATACCAGGGCACGGTGAGGTGGCAGTCGATGTGCAGGGCCGAGCCGTACTTGATCACCCGAAAGTTGTGCAGATCCACCCAATTGGCCGAGCGATGCTGGTCGAGGTGCTGCGTGATCGATTTCACCAGTTGGTAGTCGGCCTCATCCATGATGCCGGCTACCGAGGTGCGCAGTAGCCGGTAACCGGTGTAGAGGATCAGTGCGCCGAACAGCAGCGCCGTGGCATTGTCGATCCACTGGATGCCCGTCAGTCGTAACAGGAACAGCCCGACAAGCAAGCCGGCCGAACTGTAGGCGTCGGATTTCAGGTGGCGGCCGTCGGCGATCAGGATCAACGAACCGAACTGCTTTCCGCGCCGCTCCAATACCCATCCCAGTACAAAATTCACCCCGCCGGCCAGAGCCGTGACCAGCATCCCCAGATCGAGAGAGCCGAGCTGTTGCGGATAGAGGAGGTTGTAGCAGCTTTTTCCGATGATGGAGATGCCGGCCAGGAAGATCAACCCGCCCTCGAAGCCGGCCGAGAGGAACTCGATCTTGCCGTGTCCGTACGGATGATTGAGATCGCGGGGCTTGAAGGCCAGCAGGAGGCTATACAAGGCAAACCCGCCGGCCACGACATTGATGATCGACTCGAGTGCGTCGGTGAGGATGGCGTTGGAATTGGTGGTCCACCAGGCGTAGAATTTACCGGCCATCAGCAGCAGGCCGATACTCAGCGCCAGCCATTGCAGGCGAACGCTGGAGCGATTGGTATGGCTCATCGAAGAGGCGTGCACGAGCGCGAGGATTTTGTATAAATGCCTAAAATACGGGTTCAGCGTCCTTTTTTTCCCGTTCGGCGCCTTTCACTTGTGGAGGGAGGGCGGAGCGGCTATTTTTGACTCATAAAGTTGTAAAAAAATGATGAAAATGAAGACTTGGAACGGATCCATCTTAGTTGCGCTGATCATGATGCTCGGCGCCTGCACCAACGGCGACGATAACAGTCCCAACGGGGGCGATCCCAACGTGATCACCGAAGCCGGCAAATGGCGGGTTTCGTACTACTTCGACAAAGATAAAGTAGAGACCAACAATTTTTCCGCCTACACGTTCGACTTCCTGGATAACGGCCTGTTGCGCGGTGAGCAAAATGGGAACCTGGTCGAGGAAGGGACCTGGCTGGTCAATTCGAGCAGCAACAAACTGGTCATCACCTTTTCTACGACGGGACCGTTCGACGATCTGAGCGACGATTGGATCATTCAGGAAATGACCGACGAACTGATCCGCCTGCGCGACGACAACGACGAACATCTGGAAGAATTGCACTTTTCGGCTATCCCATAGCGTTTAAACCGTTTACCGGCTATTTTTAAGATCATCCCGGCCTGCACCGGGAAAGCCTTCGAACCATGACTGTAAAACACCTGTATGCGCCGCTGCTGGTCTTTGCGACCGGCCTGCTTCTAAGTACGATCTCCTGCCAACATTCGCCGATCCTGTCCGACGACGGGCCGCCGGTCGACACGATCCCCGACGATCCGATCGACACGACGATGAACGGAACGCCCTGCGATCCCGATCTCGTATACTTCGATCTGCAAGTGCTGCCGATCCTGCGCTCGAATTGCGCCAAGAGCGGCTGCCACGATGCGATCACGCATGAAGAAGGGGTGATCCTCGACAGCTACGAGAATGTGCTGGCTACGACCGAGATCAAGGTCTCGGATCCATACGATAGCGATATCCTGGAGGCCATCTTCGACGACAAACCCGAAGATCGCATGCCGCCGCCGCCGAATACGCCCTTGTCGCAGGAGTATATCGACCTGATCGTCGATTGGATCGTGCAAGGGGCTAAAGACCTCGACTGCGATCCCGATTCCGGGGGCTGTAATACCGACAACGTGACTTTCTCCCAGGATGTGTTCCCGGTCATGCAGATCACCTGCATCGGCTGCCATAGCGGTGCACAACCGCAGGGCAATCTCGACCTGAGCACCTACGATAAGATCAAGATCGTGGCCAACGACGGTCGTCTGCTCGGCGCCATCAAGGGAGAAAGCGGCTACGTACAAATGCCCTTCGGGGGGCAGCCGCTGCCGCAATGTACCATCGACAAGATCTCGGCCTGGGTGGCCGACGGAGCTCCCCAGAACTAAGGATCTGTTCATCAGCTACCGCGAATTCAAAAAGAAAGAAATGAATTGGATAAACAGCTGTGCCGTCTTGCTGCTCCTGGCAAGCCTGATCTTCGTGCCCTCCTGTTATTACGACAACGAAGAAGAGTTATATCCCTTCGTGGAGTGCGACACGACCGCAGTGACCTATACGGAGACCGTACTGCCGGTCCTGGAGAATAACTGCTACGTCTGCCACAGTGCCGCCGCCAATCTCGGCGGGATCACGCTGGAAGGATACCAGAACCTGCTGACCTACGTCAACAGCGGACGGTTCCTCGGCGCCATCCGCCGGCAGGAAGGCTTTTCGCCCATGCCGCAAAATGCCTCTCAATTGCCGGATTGCACCCTGGACCAGATCGAAGCCTGGATCAACCTTGGAGCGCCGGAGAACTGATAGACCTCTTTCTCCCGCTTCGTCAAATACACCTGTCGTATGAAAAATGCACTGATCGTCGTAGCCCTTCTGGCCCTGATCGGGGTCGGGGTAGGGCTCTATCTCTACAACAAACCGCACAAAGACATCGCCCACGCCACTCCCGATTTCGAGCTGGCCTCGGCGCAGTTGTTTGCCGACTTCGAAACCGACGAAGCTGCGGCCCAGGCCCGGTACCTCGACAAAGTGGTCGAGGTGAGCGGAACCGTCCGCGAGGTCTCGGCCGCTGAAGAAGGCGGACTCAATGTCATCTTGAACACCGAAAGCGATTTCGCCGGAGTGATCTGCCAGTTCAATGCCGAACAGGCCGAAGCGGCGGCCGGATTGCAGACGGGACAAGAAGTGACCATCAAGGGCGTGTGCACCGGCATGCTCATGGATGTAGTGCTCATCCGGTGCGTTCTGATTTCTTAATTCCAAAAGCGAAGAAAAATGAAAAATGTATTTCTGGCCGTCGCGCTGATCGCCTTTGCCGCCACCGGCCTGCAAGCTCAAAAGTATTTCACCCGTGAAGGAAGCATCAGCTTCTTCTCCGATGCCCCGCTGGAAAAGATCGAGGCCCACAACGGCCAGGCCACCAGCGTCATCGACTTCGAATCCGGCAAAATGGAGATCGCCGTACTGATCAAGGCTTTCCAGTTCGAAAAGGCCCTCATGGAGGAGCATTTCAACGAAAATTACATGGAAAGCAGCAAGTATCCGAAAGCGCTCTTCAAAGGGCAGATCGCCGACTTGAAAGGGGTCGACCTCGAAAAGGAAGGCACCTATCCGGTCAAAGTGATCGGTAGCATGACCATCCATGGCGTGACCAACGAACTCGAAGTGCCGGCCGAACTGACGATCGACAAAGAGGGCGTTCTGACCGGCAATACGAACTTCGAACTGGTCCTGGCCGACTACGAGATCGCTATCCCGTCTGTCGTGAAGGACAACATCGCCAAAACGGTCAAGGTGACCGCCAACTTTAATTTCCAGGAATTCAAAAAGGGTTCCTGATCATCTTCTGGCCGGCCCTGGGGGGGTATGCCGGCCACGAAGCCGCGCGTCCCGCGAAGAGCGGGACGCGCCGGCTTCTCGATAACTCCAATATCGACTCATTGTCTGTAGTCTGAATTTCCCCAAGCATGCCTGCTTGGGGACCAATTAAAAATGCCTGTGGTCATGAAGAATTGCATCTTTACCGTGCTTGCGCTGCTGTTTTGCACACACTGGGCTGCCGCTCAAGACGATCTGCTTTCCCTCTTGGGAGAGGAGGAACGCACCGAGTACGTCACCGCCAGTTTCAAAACCAACCGGGTGATCAACCTGCACTCGCTGGAAAGCACTTCGAAAGGCGTGCTCGACCTCAAGATCTCTCACCGCTTCGGGTTTCTCAGCGGAGGCGCATACGAGTTGTTCGGACTCGATAATGCCATGATCCGGATCGGCTTCGACTACGGCATCACCGACCAGCTGACCGTCGGTATCGGGCGCAGCAGCTTCGAAAAGACGTTCGACGGCTTCGCCAAATACAAGTTCCTGCGCCAAAGCACCGGCAAGCGCAACGTGCCGATCTCCCTGGCCCTGCTGGGCACCACGGCCATCAAGTCGCAACGCTGGCAAGACCCTAATCGCGAAAATTACTTCAGCTCGCGCCTCTACTACACCGTGCAACTCATTGCCGGCCGGAAGTTCAGCGAAGGGCTCTCCCTGCAAGTGTCGCCGACCCTGGTGCACCGCAATCTCGTGGCCACCCAAGCCGAGGCCAATGACGTCTATGCCCTTGGCTTTGCCGGTCGCGTCAAGCTGACCAAGCGCCTGGCGATCAACGCCGAATACATCTACGTGTTGCCCGATCAACTCGGCCCCGATTATCTCAATTCCTTTTCTATCGGCTTCGACATCGAAACGGGCGGACACGTCTTTCAGCTCCATTTCACGAACTCCACTTCCATGATCGAAAAGGGCTACATCGCCGAAACGGTGGGCGACTGGCTCGATGGCGACATCCACTTCGGATTCAACGTGTCGAGGGTGTTTACCGTAGCCAAGAAAAAGTAGGAGAAGAAGATCCAGCGGTGAGGAACTACATAACGTTCTTGGAACGGATTTGAACTAAAAGTTCGTAGCCATATCCCATAAGGGACTGATCCAACCTTTTGTCTAGAAAGCACTTCTCTCTGAAATCTGTATCTTGTTTTAATCAATTGATCATAAATAGTTTATATATATATTTATTGTAGCTTTATGCTCTTTTTTATTTGGAGAGTATTAATGGCTTCAATATGTTATCTTTGTCTAATATCATTTAGACCACATCATATCATGATTACGAGATTTCAAGTTAGTGGGTTTAAGAACTTGGTAGATATTGATCTAAGATTGGGGCCGTTTACTTGTATTGCAGGGGAGAATGGCGTTGGTAAATCCAATATATTTGATGCTGTTCAGTTTATTTCATACTTGGCTGACTACCCAATTAATGAAGCAATTGGGATGATTAGAGGGCGGGAAAGCTCGTACCTGAAATTCACTTCTATTTCTGACATCTTTCAACGGTTTGCGAACAAGGTTAACCCTGAGATATCAATTAGTTTGGAAATGATAATTCCTGAAGAAGGAGAGGATGATCTAGGGCAGATTGCGAATGCAACCTACAACTTCTTGAAGTATTCCCTAAGGATTAGGTTGGGTAAAGATGCAGCTGGAAGTGACCATATTCAAATCATTGAAGAAGAGCTAGTTCCTCTTAAGAAGAAAGATGCTTCAAAGCATATTCTGTTTCGGCATAGCGCCAAATGGAGAAATAAGATAATTCGGGGTAAACGAAATGTTCCCTTCATTTCCACTTCAGAGTCCGATGGGGAATCATTCATTAATCTTCACCAAGATGGAGGTAGTAGTGGAAAGCCTAGACCTTTCTCCACCTCAAATTTACCTCGCACCGTGCTTTCGACTGCAAGATATGCATCTGAAACACCTACAGTATTGCTTGCCCGAAGAGAGATGCAAAACTGGAAGTTTCTCCAACTAGAACCTTCCGCTTTGCGAAGGCCTGATGAATTAGAGAAATTCTCCGCGAGGGTCAAGATTCAAAGCGATGGATCGAACCTTCCAAGTACTGTATATAGGTTGTCAAGGGTAATTGAAGATTTTGGTGATGCAACAAGCCTGTACACCATGCTTGCCAACAAACTATCGGATCTGATTGAAGATATCGTTGAGATACAAGTGGATAAAGATGAAAAGAGGCAGCTATTGACCTTGCAAGTCAAAACAAAAGATGGTACTATTTTCCCAGCACGATCCCTTTCTGATGGGACATTGAGGTTTCTCGCATTAGCAGTATTGGACTTGGACCAAAATGAAAATGGATTAATATGTTTGGAAGAGCCTGAAAATGGGATTCATCCAGAAAGAGTACCCACAATGATTTCCATGTTAAGAAATATCCCTGTTGACCCTTTCGATATCGAAGTTGAAAGTAACCCGTTAAGGCAAGTTATCGTAAACACCCATTCTCCTGGAGTAGTCGCCGAGGTGCCGGAAGAATCATTAGTATATGTCCAATCAACAGAGTTTGTTAGAGATGGCGATCGATTCAAAGGAACTACCGTTCGAGCCTTAAGTGGGACTTGGCGAACTGAAAAAGGCGGGACCAGAGAAATATCAAAAGGTAAATTATTGGCGTACTTGAATCCGAGCAATAATACGCTAAGGTATGAGGATAAGATTAGAGACTATACTCCAACGAAGGTTCGATCTAGGAAGGATCTAAGGTCAATTCTACAAAATAGCCTTTTTGATGATTAGATCAATTGAATGTACCTTAGTTGGTGATGGTTCTTCTGATAAGATGCTTATCTATCCAATTAGGTGGCTGCTTCGTGAATTATTTCCTACATATGCTATTAATATTGAGTTTGCAGACTTGAGAGGACAAATTAGTTCACGTAGTCCTTTGGAAGAAAGAATAAACGTTGCCTTGGATCTATATCCATGTAATTTCCTATTTATTCACCGGGATTCGGAAGGCCGTCCGATAAATGAAAGAGAAGCAGAAATAGAAAATGCCATTAGAAGATCAAGGCATCCTGACTTCAGCTATGTAGCAGTAATACCTGTTCGAATGACAGAGGCTTGGTTCCTCCATAGTGAGGGAGCAATTCGGATAGCGGCAGGGAACCCTAATGGAAGGGCAGTCTTGGAGTTGCCAAATGCCAGAAATCTTCACGAGATTGCTGATCCTAAGGCACGACTAGAAGAGCTTCTAAGAACAGCTACTGGCCTTAATAGGAGGAGGTTGAGGAGTTTTCACCCCAGAAAGCAAATGCATCGGTTAGCAGAGATTATAGAGGATTACTCAGTCTTGCGGAATCAAGAGGCATTTCAACTAGTAGAGAATCAGGTAAAACGCTTCAACGTACCATAGTAAGATAAATATTTTGGGGTAAGAGTTCTAGAGAGCTATTCAATGCTAACAATCAAGCCGACTTTCAACTGTTGAACTCGCTCGTAGCAGGAACACCTTCACCGTATTTCCCATCCCCGGTACGCCCGAAGGCGTTGCCGGCGGTAATTCCCGCAAGTACAGTTTCCCGTTTTCCCAAGCATGCTTCAGCTCGCGAAACAGGCCGCTATTCGGGTCGCAATGACACGGTAAGACGCCATCTGATTCCCGGTCGAACGACAGAATGAGCGGCCGGTCTGCGTCGACCGTTCCGCCTTTGGGCAGATCGCTGAATTCGAGTAC
>JAGQXA010000089.1 GCA_020436865.1 Saprospiraceae bacterium
GCTCGGCGTCGAACTGCTGTTTGGCTTCCAGGCGCTCGACTTCCGAGCGGTAGGGGGCGATACCGAGGTCCATTTCGCGGCGCAGGTTGGCGGCTTCCTGCCGGTAAAGGCTGTCGCGCAGTGCCTGTTCGGCTTGCAGGGCCTCCAGTTCCTGCTGCAGGGCGGCGAAGTCGAGGGTGACGTCCTGCAGGCTCGACAGCCCGCCGTAAAGCTTTTTCCGGGAAGCGATCTCGGCCTCGATCTCCCGGACGCGGGCGTCGCGTTCCTGGCCGTCGATGCGATGCTTGGACTCCAGTATGCTCAACTCGCCTTCGCGTTCGGCCAGCCAGGCGGCGGTTCGGGCCTGCAGCTCGGTGATCTTGAAGCTTTCCTCGGCCAGCTCGTCCTTAGGCTTGATCCGCTGCAGGTGTAGTAGAGATGCGCCTGCTTTCACCGCTTCCCCTTCCTGCACGAGCAGTTCCTTGACGATCACCGGATAGTTGAAGTTGACCTCCGTTTCGAGGTTTTCGGCGAAGCCGTAGAAATAGGTGGTCGTGCTTCGGTTGGTGGCGTTGAACCAGAAGATAGCGCCGCCGATGAGGAGCGCCAGGAGGTAGTAAGGTTGTACGAGTCGCTTCACACTTGGATGGATCTTGGATTAAATCGCAATCGGATGTCTTCGAGCTGCTCGACGGCGTGGAGTTCTTCCAGTAGCGCATCGCTCTGATGGCGGTGCCGGAAGATCAGCTCGTAGTTGATTTCCTTCTGCCGCCGTCGAAGGCCCGTCGTTTCGTCGCGGGGCCCGGTTTCGTTCGTTCGATATTGACTGACCGACCATTTGCGGCAGTGGTTCGACAGCAATGCTTCTACCTCGGCTTCTTTATTGGCTTCGGAGGGCATCACGATCCGCAGTTCGGCCGACAGGTCGCTCGTATGGGCGAAGCGGGTAAACCGCAGCACCAGGGCCGCCGCGCAGAACAGGAAGGTGCCCATGAAGGCGATGGTAAAGCCAAATACCCCACAGGAAATGCCCACGGCCAATGAGGCGAACATGAAGGTCATGTTGCGCGGGCTATCCACCCGGGTGCGAAATCGGATGATGGCCAGGGCGCCGAGCATGCCTAGTCCGCGCGCCAGCGAGTCGCCGATGGCCTGCATGACGGTGGCGGCTACGATGGAGATCAGGGCCAGCGACTGCAGAAAATCGGCCGAGCGTCGCTGATCGCGGCTGGTCAGGTCGTAGGTGAGCACGATCAGCGACGACAGGAAGAAGGCGCTCAGCACGGCGAGCAGGATGCTTTGGAAACTCGGGGCTTCCGAACTGTTTTGTGAGCTGAGGAATTCCAGCATAGGCGGCGGTTAAAAGGCGTTGATCTCGCCGTCCATCCACTGGGCGCGGTACTGAAGGAAGTCCTTCAGACTCTGGATGGCGTCGTCGTAATTCACCTCGCTGGGGATGGCCCAGCGGGTGTAGTTTCGGTTCACGGCGCCGTTGCCGGTCAGCAGGTCGGCGGTTTGATCGACCAGGTCGAGCAGGGCGGCCGTGCTGAACGGACCGGCCCGCAGCTCCGTCCAGCGCGCCTTTACGGCCTGCCGGAATAGAGGATCTTCCAGCAGGCGAGGCCACCAGAAGGGCACCATCCAGGCATCCTGACCGACGTACTGATTGTAGTGGATCACCCAGCCGTCCCAGGGCACCCGGTCGCCGGTATCGAAGCCGATATTGAGGTCCCAGATCGGCCCCATGTTCAGCTTGCCGCCGCGGTCCTTGTACAGATAGGTGCTGAGGCGGTAGCCGTCGACATTGCGGCAGATCTCGTTGATGAGGAAGAAGTCGACAAAGCTGCCCAGCTCGGCATAGTCGGTATAGCTGCGTTCGGGGGTGTCGAAATCGTCGTGCAGCAGGGCCGACTCGAACTGGTAAAGGTAGTCCTGGATATAGGCCTGCTGCGCGGTCGTGATCTCTTCGGCTTTGGGATATTCGTAGAGGAAATAGGTTTCGAGGTACTGCTCCGGGTGGTACGGCGGGCCAAAAGGTTCGAAGGTGATCGAGTCGCCGAAGATGTCGAACTGCGAGCGGAAGCTGATCTCGGGCGTATAGGTGGCGTCGTCTTCCCAGTTGGTCTCGAAGTACTCGAGCGGCTCGGTAATGGCGAGGTCGCCGCCGGTGGTCTTGTCGATCTTGAGGATGTACCCCCCGGTAATGCTGAGGGAGTCTTCGTCGGCAGGCTCCAGTTTCTTGATGTCTATGCGATCCTTGTCGCGTTTCAGTTTTTCCATGAAGACGTACACGCCCTGGTACGCGCCGTTGATCTCGAGCTCGACGAACTTACAGCGGCTGGCGTAGCGGCCCATGTCTGCGTAAAGCCGGTAGCCGAGATAGTGGTACATCAGGGTGCGGTCGATGATGAAGTCGCCTTCCAGGTTGACCACATGGCCGGTGAGTATCCAGTCTTCTTCCTCCGGGAAGCCGAAGAAGGACAGGTCGATGTCGTTGCCCTCGGCGTCCCAGGTTTCGATCCCGTATGATTTCTTGTCGGAAATGCGGAAGGAGGTGGAACCGCGGTACTCGATGCCGACCGGCGTGCCGACCACGGCTTCCCGGTCGATGTACACAGTGAGGTCGGCGGCGATCTTGGGCTCGTTCCTGATCTCGGCGCCGTCGGTGTCGATCACGAGATAAGGGATGTGGCTGTCGCCGATATCCACGGCGAACACGGGGTCGCCAGAAGGCGGCGGACCGCTGTCTTCCTTCTCGCAGGCGCCGAGCAGGAACGCCATTCCAATGCCCCACCATGCGTACCGCCACCGGCGTCGCTCCGTTTGCAAACCTTTCATGTGAAGTACCCTTTTTGCTTGTTGCTGCGAATCGGACCCCAAGTATAAGGAAAAAAGGGCGTTTCTTTCACCTCGTTCCAGACAATCTGACGGATCGCGAATTTCGCGACAAAGGGAGCGGTATTTACCGGGGAGTTCGCAGGGCGCGCGGAGGGAAGAGGGGGAAGGGTAAGAGTCGATGAGCAGTAGCGTTCCGACCGCTACGCGCGGTCGGAACGCAAGGGCAAAGCAATATCCAACACTCGCCTCAATTCACCTCCGCATGCTTCCGCAAATGCTCCTGATTCATCGCCTCGAACAGCGCCTTGAGCGCATTCGTCTTCTGATCGAGCATCCGCACTTGCAGATCTGCTTCCTGGCGGTTGGTCGAAACCTTGACGTCTTCGATCTGGAAGGTGCTGAGGTCGTCTTCGACCTTCTGCAGGTTTTGCAACCCGAAATAGCC
>JAGQXA010000090.1 GCA_020436865.1 Saprospiraceae bacterium
CGCTTTGGCTGAGCGCCACCGATCGCTACGACTCCTATCTTTGGTCGGACGGCTCGACCGACTCCCTCTTGTTGGTCACGGCGCCCGGAACCTATTGGGTGCGCGTCAGCTACGGTAGTTGCGTGCGTAGCGATACGGTGGAAGTGCTCGGCTGGATCCTCGACGAAGCCCTCCTGCCGCCGGATACGATCGTTTGCGAAGGAGAACTGTTGGAATTGGACGTATTCGATCCGCAGGCCACTTCTTATTTATGGAGCACGGGGTATACCGGTCCGCTGGAAACCCTTTCCGAAGACGGCTACTACTGGGCGGAGGTTTCCGACGGCTACTGCAATTACCGCGACTTTATCGCAGTGGAGTGGCAGCTATTTCCTTTTGCCCTGGGCCCGGATACGACCCTTTGTCCGGGCGACACCCTGATCCTGGAAGCCACAACCCCTTTCGGAAGTTACAGCTGGCAGGACGGCAGTTCGCAGCCGGTCTTTGTCCTCGATTCTCCCGGAACCTACTGGGTGGATGTGGAAGCAAGGGGCTGTGAAGCCACCGACAGCATCGAGGTGGCCTTTTTCCCCGACATCGGCCTGGACCTGGGCGAAGACGGCGTCGTGTGTCGCGACGATCAGCCCCTGGTGCTTTCCGCTTTTCACCCTGCAGCCTTATCCTATCTTTGGAATACCGATGAGAGCGGCCCGACCATCGTGGTAGAAGAAAGCGGCCTCTATGCGGTAGAGGTGTGGAACGATCACTGCCGATTCTACGACGAACGCGATATCGCTTTGGAGCAATGCAAAGTCTGTGAGTTCTACGCGCCGACGGCCTTTAGCCCGGATTTCGACGGGATCAACGACGAGTGGATGGTTTTTCCCAATTGCGAGCTGATGGATTTTGAGCTTTTCCTCTTCGATCGCTGGGGAAATCTGGTCTTTTCCGCCGATTCTCCCACGGCTCATTGGGACGGCGCCTTCCGGGGGCAGCCCGTGCAGCAGGGAGTGTACGTGTACCTCGTCCGGTACGTCGTAGAGGAATTCGGCGAAATCCGGGAAAAGGTGCAATCGGGCGATGTCACGGTCATCCGCTAGGAGTCAGATCTACCGGTATTTCCGTACTTTCGCCGCATGACTGTGCAGGAAGCCTTCGACCAGCTAACGAAACTACTCCTTCCGCCGTATGGGGCGGAGGAGGCCCGCAGCATTGCACGGATTGCCCTGGAGGACGGTTTCGGCTGGAAGCAGCCCTATGGTTCCCTGAAATTGGACGAAAAACAGATCGAGCGCCTCTTTGCCATGGCCACCCGCCTGCAAGCGCACGAACCGGTGCAGTATGTGGTAGGCAAGGCCTTCTTTTACGGCTATCCCTTCCGGGTGACGCCGGCCACCCTGATTCCCCGGCCGGAAACGGAGGAGTTGGTCCACTGGATACTCGAGGATCGTCAAGAGTCGGCCTTACGAGTACTCGACGTCGGTACGGGAACCGGTTGCATCCCGATCGTCCTGCAGTTGAAAAACCCTTCCTGGAAAGTGGTCGCGATCGATCTGAGCGAGGCGGCCCTGGAGGTGGCCGCTGAAAATGCCGCTAAGCTCGGCGCCGGGGTGGACTTCCGGCAGGTGGATTTTCTGACGGAAGCAGAGTGGGGGAGGCTCGGGCGCTTCGACCTGCTGGTCAGCAACCCACCGTACATCCCGCAGAAGGAATCCGCGATGATGGAAGCGAATGTCTTGCAGTACGAGCCGCATCTTGCCCTGTTTGTATCCGACGACGACCCCTTGCTGTTCTACCGGAAAATACGAGATTTTGCGCAGGTGCAACTTGAATCAGGTGGAAGTATCTACTTGGAAGTCAACGAGTTTAATGCAAAGCAGGTGATGGGCCTGTTCGCCGGCCCCCGATGGAAAGAGGCTGTTTTGAAGAGAGATATTCAAGGTAAAGACCGCATGCTGAAAGCCATCTGCCACCACTCCTGACCCCCTCAAATCTCGAATCTCAAATCTCAAATCTCATCTCTCTTTTACCCCCCTGACTTCTTAGTCCCCGAGTAGCCCTCCGCCAACAGGTACTGCACCACCTGATCGCGTTTGTCGCCCTGCAGGATGATCTCGCCGTCTTTGGCCGAACCGCCGACCCCGCATTTGTTCTTGAGGGCCTTGGCGAGTTCCTTGAGGTCGTCGTCGGAGCCCACGAAACCGGTCACCAGGGTCACTTCCTTCCCCTTGCGTTGCTTGCGGTCGATCAGCACCCTCAGTTTTTGTTGTTGTGGGGGCAGGGTAGCGGCATCGTCGTCTTGTTGATAGGCGTATTCGTAGTCGGGATCGGTCGAGAAGACGATCCCGGAACGCTTGTTCTTATCTTTTTTTCCCATGGGTCGCGATTTGGGGGAAAGATGCGGAAGTTATGGTAAAACTCCAAACCCACCGGAAGACCTACCGGTTTCCGCGTTTCTTCCAATCATGGTTCAGCATGCGCAACAATTGCCAACCCAAGCCCCCCAATCCGTAAGGGGAGTTCGAAAGCACGATCACGCCTGTTCGCGTTTGCGGTACCAACGCCACATAGGCCCGGCATCCGGAGGTGGCGCCGGTATGTAGCCAAACCGGGTAGTACTTCTTCAGGCGCCGAAGATGCCAGCCGTCGCCCACGTAAAAGTTCTTTTCCACATTCGTTGGCTGCGGGTCTTCCATCATTTCTTCAGCCGTGAAACCGGCCAGGGGGCTTTGCTGCAGGAACAATCTGCAAAACCGGATCAGATCGAGGAGATTGGAACGGAGCCCCAACGCGGGCTCAAAGGCCTCCAACTGCCAACGGGCGGTCTGCTTACCGCTCTTGTCGTATCCGGCGGCGTAAAATCGTAGAAAAGCACTATCCTCCTGCAAGTGGGTCCAGGACAAGCCGAGCGGGTCGAGTACCTGGTCGCGCAGCAATCGATCGTATGTCTGTCCCTGGCGCTGCGCCGCCAGCGCTCCGAGCAGGGCGTAATTGAGATTGGAGAATCGATATGTAGCCGGCTCGCCGGAATGTAGGACCGGAGCGGTCAATTGCGTGAGAAAGGTCTGGGTGGAGTAGTTGCCGTAGGGATTGTCCGGATCGACGATCCGTTCTCCAAAACCTTCGGGCAGGCGAGGGAGGCCGGAGCGATGCCGGAGGCATTGCCGGACGCTCAAATGGGCAAGGGAGGAATCTGGAACGCTCAAATACTTTTCGACAACCCCTTCCAGTTCGAGCAAGCCTTGCCCGGCCAGCCGATGGATCAGCACGGCCGTGAATAGTTGGGTCACTTCTCCCAATTCGTACAGCGTCGTATCGGTCGGGGCCGTAGCGGCCGCCCGATCGGCTCTGCCATAGTGGAAAGTGTAGGTAGAATCGCCAATGAACAGCGCTATGGAAATGCCCGGACTTCGCTCGAAATCGACCTTTGAATCCAGGTACAATACCTTATCGACCTCCTGCTTCAGGCTCTGCGACGATTGGCTGTGACCGCCCTGGCCCTGGAAGAGCAAGCTGAAGGCCAGTAGCGTTCGAAGAAAGGACATTGGTTCGTTGTTTTCGACAGGCACAATCCCGCGCACTTTTGCGGGTACATACAACCCACTAACGCACGGCAACCTCTCTTTACTGCGTTCTGTTCGACAATTTGCGGGAAAAATCCAAAGGATGAAACCAAAGCTATTGCTCTGCATGACCCTCTTCCTGCCGCTCGGCCTGCTGCGTTGGGAGGAGATGGTGTCGTACGACGGCCGGTTCCGCGTGCTGACCCCCGGTTCGATGACTGAAAAGGTCGATACGCTGGCAACCGGTATCGGCCAGATCGAATACCATACTTTTTTTTACCAGCCCCCCGAAGAGGCCGCCGACGACAACTGGCTCTATGCCGTGAGCTACTGCGATTACCCGATGGCGACCGTGCACTCCGATTCGATCGACCTCCTGGACGAGTTCTTTGCATCGACCATCGACGAAGCTGTGGCTGTTTTGGACGGCGCTCTAAGCTATTCAAGCGAACTGGAGCTGCAGGGCTACCCCGGACGTTTCTGGCGTATCGACTATTCCGAAGGAGGACAGATCGTCAAGAACAAAGCCGTCCTGGTTCGCAATCGCCTCTATACCCTGCAGGTTTTTAGTCTGCAAGGACGCGAGATCAACGAGGAAGCCGGTAAATTCCTGGATTCGTTTCAATTGCTAGAGTAATTTTTTATTTTACTCATCCAAAATTTTCTGAACATTTTTTATTCAATAGAGCACAGGAAATTCAATTAGAGCGAAAAGGGGATTAGCGCAAACAAACCATTGTGTGTAAGTTTGTCCGCACAACGCTTGGCCATGGATCGCTTCCCGTTATTTCTCTGTTGTTTGTTTTTTCTTGTCGCGGCATGCTCGGATGCGCCGGTTTCCGAAAGATCGGGGGAGGAGTTGCCGGCGGGAAGACTGTTCATCATCGGGGGCGGCAAGCGGCCCCCGGCGATGATCCGCTACCTCGTTCGTTTGGCGGGCGTAGATTCGTCGGGCTACATCGCCATTTTACCCTTGGCCAGCGAAGAGCCGGACAGTGCCGCCTGGTATGCCATCCACCAGTTTCTGCCGCATGGGGTCGATCCGCAACGCATCCGTACTTTCTCTGTTCAGCATGAAACGCCCTCACCGGCCTGGCGAGATTCTCTGCGCGATGCCCGGTTGATCTATCTTACCGGCGGCGATCAGAATCGCTTCATGGAGCAAGCCCGGGCCGCCGACCTGATCGACTTGCTCCAGGAGGCCTATCGCCGTGGGGCGACGGTGGCAGGCACCAGTGCGGGCGCGGCGGTCATGAGCCGGAAAATGATCACGGGCAACGAGCATAAGCATCCCGAATACACCGGCGATTTTCGAACCATTGAGGCCGAAAATCTGGAAGTGGCCGAGGGCCTTGGCCTCTTGCCGGGCGCCCTGGTCGATCAACATTTCGTTTATCGCATGCGTATGAACCGCCTGATCACGGCCGCGCTCGATCACCCGGACGAGACCTGTATCGGGATCGACGAGTCGACTGCTATTCTGGTGCAGGGGGATGCGATCGAGGTCGTGGGCGACGGACAGGTGGTCGTTCTGACGAACCCCGGGAAGAGTCGCCGCATACAGGATGGCCTGTTAGGTGGCATTGGACTTAACCTGAGCGTTTTTCTACCCGGCGACCGCTTCACCCTCGACGGCCGGACCCTACCAGTGGAACAGGACGGCCGGCGGGATCAGTAACAGCATGGCCACCAGGCTCAGGAGTAGAAAGAGCGGTAGCATCCACTTCAGCCACACATTGTACGGGATCTTGGCGATAGCCAGAATACCCATCAGAATGCCGCTGGTGGGGATGATCATGTTGCTCAGGCCGTCGCCGAACTGGTAAGCCAGTACGGCAGTCTGCCGGCTGATCCCCAGCAGATCGCTCAACGGGGCCATGATCGGCATGGTCAGCGCCGCCTGCCCGGATCCGCTGGGTACGAAGAAATTGAGAAAGCTCTGGAAGAAGAACATGATCTGTACGTTCAGATAGGCCGGCAGGCCGTCGGTACCGCCGGCGATGCCGTTGAGGATCGTATCGATGATCTTGCCGTCTTCGGCAACGACGATCAGGCCGCGCGCCAGTCCGATCACCAGGGCAGCCGTCATCATGTCTTTTGCGCCGTTGACGAAGGCCTGTATGGCATCGTCGCCGGAAAGGCGCATGATCAGGGCCGACGCGATCCCCAATGCGATGAACAGTCCGGCGATCTCGTCGATGTACCAATGCCAGTTGCTGACGCCGATCACCAGCACGATCAGCGCCGCCAGTAAGGCGAATAAGACCAGCTTTCTCGGCAGGTTGAGTGGAAGCTCCTCTCCGCTACCGAAGGCCGACAGATCGCGGGTTTGGTCGATCTCGTATACCGGACTGGCCTCCTTGTTCAGTTCGACCTTCCGGGCGTAGCGCATGACATACCAGATGCCCACCAGAGTGATCACCGCCCACACGATCAGCCGGTAGCCCATACCGCTGGCAGGCGGCAGCTCGGCAATGCCCTGAGCCACGCCGATCGTGAAGGGATTGATAAAGGCCCCGGCAAAACCGAGTCCGGCCCCCACGAAAGCGATCGCTACGCCGACGATAGAGTCATAACCCAGCGCCAAGGCCAGGGGGATGGTGATCAACACGAAAACCAGCGTCTCTTCGCTCATGCCAAAGGTCGATCCGCCCAGGGAGAACAGGGTGATCACCAGCGGCAGGATCCAGCGCTTATAGCTCGGATGACGGCGACTGAAATGGATGATCCGCTGCAGCCCGGCGTCGACGGCGCCGGTGAACGTGACTATGGAAAAGGCTCCACCCACCAAAAACACGAATCCGATGATCTGCGCCGCTTCCACGAAGCCCCGGATCGGCGCCGTGAAGAACGCCCCGACGCCCTGTGGAGATGGCTCGACCCGAGCATAGGTGCCCGGTTCGATCACGGTGCGTCCGTCGATCAAGGTACGGGCAAATTCGCCCGCCGGCACGATCCAGGTGAGAATGATAAAGGCTAACAGGATTCCCAGGATGATGAGGATGGTATCGGGAAATTTCTTGAGCATGGGCGACAAAATTGGTGGTTCGTTCGGCTCAAAATACCGTTTTTTTGGAAAAGCGGTGGCTTAGATCCTGACAAAGTGTCCGACCCATCGCGTTTGTCCGTCGGTAACCTGGAGCCAATACAAGCCGGTCGGGAGGGCCGCGGTAGAAAGGGTCTTTCCGGCACGGAGGATGTGGCGTTCGGCAACCACTCCGCTACTGTGCAGGATGGTGAGTTCGAAGACGCCCTCCTGCTCGATTTGAACAAAAAGCACATCGGTGCAGGGGTTGGGTGCGATCCGCACCGGTAGACCCGCTGGTTTGGGCGAATGCGTAGCCACACTGGCGCAATCGGGCGGTGTGGCATTTGCCAGTTTCCACAACTGTCCCTGATCGACATACCAATCTTCCCAGAAGCCGCCCTGTCCGCTGAGAAAATCGGTGAGAGTGAAAGTGTGCTCTCCCTCCGGTGTCGCGGGCGCCCGATACACCTTCACGGCTTGTTCGTCGCGCAGCCAGTGCAGGGCCTGGCCCGGTGCACAGATTTCCGGGCCGAAGGGCTCCGGGCAATTGATCTGCAGGAAATACACCATGTCCTCTTCGTATTCCGGATAGTCGCCGAAGGCGCGGGCCGTGCCGCTTTCGTCGACGCAGATGGCCGTATATTCATTGGCAGCGATTCCCCGGCCTC
>JAGQXA010000596.1 GCA_020436865.1 Saprospiraceae bacterium
CCGAGCCGCAGGAGGTTGCGCAGGGAAGCCACCCGCACCCGGAAGAATTCGTCGAGGTTGTTGGAATAGATGGCCAGGAACTTGATCCGTTCGAAGAGCGGATTGGCCTGGTCGCTGGCCTCCTGCAGGACGCGGTGGTTGAACGACAACCAGCTGATGTCGCGGTGAATGTAGGGGATCTGGGGGTCGGTGGACATTGCGGGTGTTAGATCTTGGTTGTTGGTTGTTGGATCTTGGATATTGGTCGACCTTGCGGTCCGACCGCTAATTCCCGTCGACGGTACCACTAGAACAACTTTAGTTGATCGGCGCCGGGGTCGCGGTGAAATTCGGGGCCGCGCGTTTGGGCGGTCGTGTTCTTCCGGACCTGCGCGACCAAATATAAGGATAAGTCGGGAGCCAGGAGGTTATCGGGTTCGTGGGTGAAAAAAAATACTTCCGGGAGGCCCCTGCCGGTCCAGCCGGCCAGGCGCTGCACCCACTCGTCGATCCGGCGGTAGTCGGTCGGATGCAGCCCGTTGCCCACGAAGCGCACCAGGGTGCGGGGGGCGGTCAACTGCATATGCGCCACGTCGCGGCGGCCGGCCACATCGGTGATGACCGCGGCGGCGCCATGGCGCTCGAGCGCTGCCCAGACTTCTTCGCCATCAGGGTCGGCAAACCAGCCGGGGTGGCGCAGTTCGACGGCAAGCGGCAGTTCGCGGGGAAAGCGTCCCAAGAAATGCTCGAGCACCGGCAGGCGATCGGGGCCGAAGTAGGGCGGGAGTTGGAGAAAGCAGCAGCCGAGTTTTTCCTCCAGTCCTTCGATCGACAGGCAGAACTCGGTCAGTTGTCCGCCCCCCAGGTCGCGGCTATGGCTGATCGATTGCGGTATCTTTGGGCAGAAGCGGAAGTCGTCGGCCGACTCCTCGTACCACTTGCGGATCGTGCGAAGGTCGGGAATGCGGTAGTGCGTGGTATTGAGCTCGATCGTGTTGAACTGCCGGGCGTACTGCCGTAGATAGTCGGCGCTCTTCGTGCCGGGCGGATACACCTTTCCGACCCATTCCTTCATGCTCCAACCCGTGCAACCGACGTAAACGGTGGGCGCCTTTTCCATGGGCGGCAGGCGATCCAGCAACGCGGCATTGCGTGGCGGTTCGGGCGGCAGGCTGAAATCCACTTCGCTGAGGTCGTTGAGTTTTCCGAATTCCATGGTCGGGCCAATTTAGGAAAAAACAGGGTGTCTTGGAAATCGAGCGCTCCGCCGCCCAAGCTTGCTTCATTGTGACCGGAAATGCGTATTTTGGCGAACCGAAACCTCACGATCTAAATCCGAACCGAACCTGATATGAACAAGAAACGCAACCGCATCGTCGCCGGCAACTGGAAGATGAACATGACCTATGAAGATGGACGCGACCTCGCCATGGCCATAATCGATCAACTACAGCCTTCCGAAACCAAGGTGGTCCTCTGCACGCCGTACATCCACCTGCGTAGCGTGGCCAACATCGTAAACGGCATCAGCAACATGTTCCTGGGCGCACAAAATTGCCACGAGGCCGAGAACGGAGCGTACACCGGGGAGATCTCGGCCCCGATGCTCAAATCGGTCGGTGCGCATTACGTCATTCTCGGCCATTCCGAACGCCGCGAGTTCTTCGGAGAAACCGACGAGCTGCTGGCCAGGAAGGTCGATCAGGCCCTGCAGCACGGTCTCAAGCCCATCTTTTGCGTCGGCGAAAAGCTGGAGGTGCGCGAGGCCGGGAAACACGAAGAGTTGGTGGCCCAACAGCTCAGGAACGGACTCTTTCACCTCAAGCCCGAGCAGTTTCGCGAAGTCGTGATCGCCTACGAACCCGTTTGGGCGATCGGTACAGGCAAGACCGCCAGTCCGGAGCAGGCCCAGGAGATGCATCGCCATATCCGCGCGCTGGTAGCCAAGAAATACAAGCAGGAAGTGGCCGATATGACGTCTATTTTGTACGGAGGCAGCTGCAAGCCGTCCAATGCGGTCGAACTCTTCTCGCAGCCCGACGTCGACGGCGGCCTCATCGGCGGCGCCTCGCTGCAGGCCGGCGATTTCGTCGCCATCATCCAGTCTGCCTGAGGTTCGGCGCGAAGCTTGTCACTTTTTTGGCTAAACTTTTTGCTCAATCCCTGCAACTTTGGGCCAATTTCCCTAAATTTGAAGGCTTTGCTCTCAAAACGGGAAACCGCGGCTCATGTCCAATCATATTGTTACACAACGATTTATCAAGTGTCACGACCGCCTGCGGGAGGAAAACCGGGTGCGCTCCAGCCGGCAGTTCGCCCTTTCCCTCGATTATCTCCCCCAGAGTTTAAGCGAAATATTGAAAGGCCGCCGCGATGTGACCATCGATCTGTTGCGCAAAGCGGTGGATCTGTACAAGATCAATCCGGTCTTTCTCTACACGGGCGACGGCCCGATGTTCATGACCGATGAAGATCATCGCGACTTCCGGGTGCTGACGATCGTCACCTCCGACCAGGATGACGAGCGCATTGTGCACGTGCCCGTGCCCGCCCAGGCCGGTTATGCCGGCGAGATCACCGACCCGGCTTTTATCGAAGACCTGCCCACTTTTACCTTGCCCGATTACAAGTACAAGGTCGGTACTCACCGCTCCTTTGACGTGGCCGGCGATAGCATGGAGCCGACCCTCTTCGAAGGCGACAAGGTCGTGTGCAGCTACCTGGAGCCCACGCTCTGGGAAAGTTCTTTAAAAGATAATTATGTCTACGTGGTGGTCACCCGCGGCGATGTGGTCGTCAAACGCATCTTCAACCTGATCAAGGAGGAGCGCACCCTCGAACTGCGGTCCGATAACGATTTCTACCAGCCGTTCCGCATCGATCTGAACGAGATCCGCGAGATCTGGTATGTGCGGGCGAAGATCAGCCCGTTCCTGCCCTCGCCGCAAAATATCCAGAACATCCTGCAGGCCGACCTGAAGGAG
>JAGQXA010000597.1 GCA_020436865.1 Saprospiraceae bacterium
ACCGGCAACGGCGGCAATGGTGGAGACAACGATGTCGACAACGGCTTCACGACCCTGACCTCCCCGGTTATGGACCTGACCACCTACAACGAGCCGATCCTCACTTACCAAACCTTCTTTTTCAACGCCGGCGGATTCGGCAATCCCAACGACGCGCTGGAAATCCGCCTGAGCAATGGCATTGAAGAAGTGCTCCTTGAAACGATCGATCAATCGGCCAGCGAGTGGAACGCACCTACCGAGTTTATCCTCAGCCTATGGATCGACCTCACGCCGAATATGCGCCTGATCGTGGAAACCAGCGACCTGCCGAACAGTGGCAACATCGTCGAAGCCGCCTTCGATGCGTTCCGCATCATCGAGGGCGATCCCACCGCGGTGCAGGAAACACAGGAAACGGCCGTCGAGGCCATGGTCTACCCCAATCCGGGCGAAGGCGCCTTCTCCTTCCGCTACCGGCTCGAAGCCGAGCACTTTGCCCGGGAGTTGCAGGTGCTCAACAGCCTCGGGCAGATCGTCGAAACCCGCGCCTTGGAGCAAAACAGCGGAACGATCGAACTCGGGCACGGATACCCTCCCGGCGCCTACTTCCTGCAGATCTGCGAAGCAGAAAAGGTCCTCGTCGTAGTACGGGCTATCAAGCTCTAGGTCGCTGCCACAGGAACCTGTAAGTATCTCCTTAACACTTGCTTACAGGTTCTTTTTTTGTTTAAGAGTTTGTTCATAATTCCATCAATTGGCTACAAGAGGCAAATTTCATCCTGCACTTCGTTAAAAAGCCTCGCCGATGCTTTGGCATCGTCTGCGTTTTTCGCCTCGTTCAGAATAAAATTTGCTCTCTTTCACTCAATCATGGAAATATGAACAAACTCTAATATGGTTTGTATCTTTACGAGCCACCGATACCTCCGACATGGCAAGAAGAGTACCGAACATCCCCACAGGGCCCCGTCGTCCGATCAACCGGACGCGCATACTGATCTATCTGGCGATCATCGGCGTAGCCGTGGTGCTTGGCCTCAACTACTTTTCCAATCGCCTTGGCAACTACTCTTTCATCCCGAAGGATGTGCAGATCAAGTATGTACCCTCTGAATTCACCCCTCAACTGAACGCCGACGACGCGCTGGAGATCCTCCGAAATCCATACCGCTACAGTCGTGAATTCAACGAACTGATCTACAATTTCAACCTGCAACTGATCGATCATGTGGCCAATCGCATGGCTTTGCCCGATACCGTCCGGACCAAGATCCGGGCCGAATACGAAAAACAGCATCCGTACCTGCAACGGCTCTACTTCAACGACTTCGTCGCGTTGCAGGACACTTCCTCGCGTTTTTACCAGGAGTGGTATAATAGCGCATCGGCCGATGCGGTGACGATGCTGAACGAAGTGGCCTCCAAGTACACCTGCTTTCTGATCAACCAACTGCTGGCCACAGCCCTGGAAACGACCGATGGCAAGATCAGCGTGGCCGGCCGGAATGTCGACACGCCCTGCGGGGTGGCCTTGACAGAAGCCCTCCAACCGATGATCAAGCGACTGGAGGACCGCGCAGCCATTCAGGACTTCAGCCGATCGAAAGGCTTTCTGGAACAGAAGATCGAGCGGGTGACCGCTCAGTTGGCGACGATGGAGGTGCGCGACAAGAAGGGACTGAACAAGCAGATGCAAACCAAACTTTGGGGTTTCAACGTCTCTTCTTCGGAATTGGAAGTGACGGCCGTCAGTGTACTCAAGGTCGGTTTCGACCTCCACAAGTACTTCGAGATCAACATCGACGGCAACCGCAAAACGGTCGTGGTCACCCTCCCCGAGCCGGAGATCCTTTCGCACGAGGTGTATCCGCGGATCGACAAGCTCGACATCGGCTGGATGCGCGAGGTGGAAGACGCCGATTTCAACAAGAATTTCAACCTCCTGCGCAAAGAATTTCGCCGCGAAGCGCTCGAAAGCGACATCATGGACAAGGCCAAAACCCAGGCGCAGGAATTGATGCAAACCATGCTCGGGCCGCTCATCAGCAAGATCGGCCGGGATTATAAACTACAGGTGGCCTTTCACAACACGAACCCGGGCATTCTGGATGATTTCGAAGAAGGCACGCTCGGTTCGTGATAACGATGCAATAATTACTATCTTTCGATCTCATTTTAACAAACGCAAAGACTATGTGCAAACACCTGTGCGGCATTCTCGCCCTCATCGCCTTGCTGACGGCTTGCCAAAACGAGACCCCTGCCGACCGACCCTCTTCCAGTTCTCCCGCTGTCACCGATCTGCAACTGATCGGCGATTCCGTTATCTATTTTGTTTGCCAGGACGTTACCCAGGCAGCCGACCAGGGGCCGCATCACGATGTCTTTTTGGTCGTCGGGGAGAATAAGCTCAAAGTAGGGGCCACACAGGTTTGCCAACACCTGGCAAAA
>JAGQXA010000598.1 GCA_020436865.1 Saprospiraceae bacterium
AAGGGAGCAAGCCCCCAAGGATCCTAGGACCGTCGGATCCTCGGAACCCGGAATCCTCTCTACCGCACCCAGAGTTTCTCCGTATACACCCGCTCATCATTCCACAGGCTGAGCAGGTACAGCCCCGGTTCGAGGGCGCCGAGTTGTAACGTTTGAGAGCCGTGGAGTTCTCCCTGGCCGATCTGGCGGCCATTGAGATCGGTCAGCGCATATTCGAAGCGATCGGTCAGCATCAGCTGGATGTGGAGCAGATCGTCGACCGGGTTCGGTTGGAGGCGGAAAGGCTTGACCAGCGCCTCTTCGGTGCCGACCAGGCCCACCTGTACTTCCACCTGGAAAGTGTCCGAGCAGCAATAATTCTGAGTGATGAGGGTGACAGTATAAAGGCCGGCTTCGGCGTACACGTGCGGATCGGGATGGCGTTCATTGGTGGTGACGCCGTCGCCGAAATTCCAGTACCAGGACGTGGCGTAGCGCGACTCGTTCGTGAGCGAAACCGCATTGCCGTCGACGACCAGTTCGAAGATCGCCGGAGGCAGCAGCGAGTCGGAGCCGCCGAGGCTGCCCACGCTAATGAACACGCCGGAGTCGAAAACGCCGTCGCCCACATCCGTCACGCCGATCTTGACGTGGTAGGTTTCGCCGGGAATGAAAACGCCGGTGGCGGGCAGCGGCGTGGTGAAGCCGTCGAGGGCGATGTCGGAGCTTCCCAAAACTTCGTTGTCGACGAAATACTGCGTGTTCGACATGAAGTTGACCGTATTGATCGCCACAGGGTCGGGGCTATCGGGCACCATAGCGATATTGATCGTGTCGGCAATGCCGGGCCCGGACAGGAAGAAGGCGAAGACGTCGTTAAAGGAGCTACCGACCCATTCCGGGTACTCTTCCGAGCCGAATACGTAGGTAAAGTCGAGCGTATCTTCCTGCACCTCCAGGTCGAACTCGAGGAGGGCCGCATCGAAGGTCTGAAATCCGCCCAACAAGGTCAGAGCCGGATCGCCGGGCGTCATGAAAGCGGTAGAGGCAAAGTAACCCACCGAATCGGCCAGATGAGTCACATCGCCCGAAGAAAGCACAATGCCGGCGGGCAGGCCCAGATCGGTATTTGCTCCTTCGAAGAAGGCCATACTGACCGGCCCGCCGTTGAAGGTGATGTTGGAGGGGGTGACCAGCGGATTGTCGAAGAAATCCATCACCATCTGTTCGGCGGTGTAGCTCGTGTCGATAAAGAGATTTGATTGGGAGGCCAGCAAGACGGGCAGCGACAGCAAGCCGGCCAGGACGGGTAAAGTTTTCATCATCTGGATTTTTGTTGAAAGATAGCAAAATCTGCAGCGCTTCCGCGGCCCGGAGGGATAAGATCGTCGATTTGCCGCAGGGGCGGCAAAAAGCGAATGGCGGAATTTTCAGATATTCGCCCTATGCACCGCCAAACCTTTAACCGGCAAGAGCGGCTCAAACGCCGCAAAGTGATCGCGCGTCTGTTCGCCGAGGGGCAGACCTTCGGCCAGTTCCCGCTGCGCGTCTTTTGGTTGCCGGTTCCGGAAAAACAGGAAGTGGCCGCACAATTTGCGGTATCGGTACCCAAGCGGAGTTTCCGAAGGGCGGTCGACCGCAACCGCATCAAGCGCCAGATACGGGAAACCTATCGCCTGCTCAAGCCCGGCCTCTATGAGAGGCTCCCGGCCTCCGCGCCGCCGGTCGCCCTGCTGGTCCTGTACACCGCGAAGGAGCCGCTTCCCTACCCCGAGATCGAGCAGGCAATGAAGGGCGTTTTGCAGCGCCTGGCAAAAAAGCTGCGTTCGACCAACTTTTCAGTCGAAGATCCACCTCCCTTATCATAAAGAATACCGCCATGCCTGGAAAACCCGACCTTAGACTCTTCACCCCTATTTCGTTGCTCCTCACCCTGCTGAGCGCCACCAGCCTGCCCGGACAGATCGTGCTGCAAATGGAAAAGTACGGCAGTCCGAAAACCACCAAGTTCGAAGTGGGCGATGAGCTTACCTATCGCCTCTACGACGACAAGCTCTGGTACGATGCCGAGATCTACAACCTGCGGGCCGACGAACAGATCGTCGTATTCGACAATCGCTATGTGCGGATCGGGCAGGTGCGGGCCCTGCGCTCCTATGCTCCCCAGCGCTGGTCGAAGCCGCTGGGTCGCAACCTGTACCTCTTCGGGGCGGCCTGGACCGTCTACTCACTCGGCGCCGCTGCTTTTGACGATTCCGATCCCTTTACCTGGGGCGACGTGGCCGTGACCGGCACCGCCGCAGCTACGGGTTTTCTGATCCAGCAACTGTTCAAGCACCGGACCTATCGCATGGGGAAAAAGCGAAGGTTGAGGGTTCTGGATCTGAATGTGAAATGAGTTTGAGAGTGAGTTTGAGAGTGAGTTTGAGAGTGAGAGGATTCACACTCAATCTCACACTCACACTCAAACTCACTCTCATTTCATCCCGCCACCAGAAATTCTATTGCCAATTGATACCCCATCAGGCCGAGGCCGACGATGCAGCCCATGGATTGGGCGGCCAGGAGCGACCGGTGCCGGAAGGGTTCGCGGGCATAGACGTTGGAGATGTGCACCTCCACCACCGGCGCTTCGATAGCGGCGATGGCATCGGCCAGGGCGATAGAGGTATGCGAGAAGGCGCCTGCGTTGAGCACAATGCCGTTGTAGGTAAAGCCCACCTCGTGCAATTTGTCGATCAGTTCTCCTTCGTGATTGCTTTGGAAGTAGTGCAGAGTGATGCCGGGGAACTCCATCTGAAGGAACTCGAAGTACTCTTCGAAGGTCTTCTTCCCATAGATGGCCGGTTCCCGGGTGCCCAGGAGGTTGAGGTTCGGTCCGTTGATGATGATGATCTTCATGAACGCTAACGGCTCTCAATTCGCCAT
>JAGQXA010000599.1 GCA_020436865.1 Saprospiraceae bacterium
AAAAATCCGCCCCTTTTACGTCCAACCCCTGCAAAATTTGGGTATCTTTAAACCTTGCCGGTGGTAAGCACCTTATTGTTTAGGACAAAAACCCTTTTTGCTGAGTAAATACAACTATCGTATGAACCGTACCATTCTGAACGCACTCCTGATTGGACTGGCCTTGCTCCTGACCAGTAATGCCCTGCAAGCCCAGAAACTATCCAAGGAAGAAGAAAAGAAGTGGGAAAAGGAAGCCAAGAAGTACAAGAAGAATCCCGCTGCCCTCAAAAAACTGGTCGAAGGCCAGGGCGAATACAAAGACCAGGTCAACGATCTGGAAGCCCAGCTCGCCAGTACCAACACGCAGTTGGCGACCAAAGACGACCGCATCTCCTCGCTCGAAGACGAGGTGATGAACCTCGAACTGCAGCTTTCTGCCGCCCGCCAATCGATCGAAGACATGTCGCAAGCCCCGACCCTCGACGATAAGGATGCCATCCCCATGGGGATCATCTACCGGGTGCAGATCGGCGCGTATGAGAAGGACAAGCACAAACTCGACTCGTCGATGGCCACCAACGACATGACCCTGGAACAGGCCGACAACCTACAGAAGATCGTGCTAGGGCAGTTCCGCGACTACCAAAAAGCCGTCGAACTGCGGAATCGCCTCAAAACGATGGGCGTGAAAGACGCCTGGATCGTTTCCTACCGCGATGGTGTGCGCATCTCGGTCGAAGAAGCTACCGGCAAGAGCAAGTGATCTTTGCCGGTCAACCGATCTCTACGAAGGGCGGGCCGCCGGTCCGCTCTTCTCAGCAAGTTTGATGGATAGGGCTCTCGTTGGAGGGCCCTTTTTTTTTAAAGTATTGTAAACCGCTCGCCATATGTCCGAATCTTTTCAACAACCCTTCCTCGATTTCTGGCAGAAGCTCGTCGGGATGCTTCCCAATCTTCTGGCTGCGGTCCTCTTCTTTCTGTTCTTCGCTCTCATCGGCTTTTTCATCGGAAAGTTCTTTGCGCGCTCGCGCAGGGAGCGTTGGAAAGACCCGATCATCGCGCAGTTCGCCGGGCGTACGCTCAAATGGGTGTTCTACCTCATCGGACTGATCGCCGCCCTGCATACCCTGGGGCTGGGCGGAATGGCCAACAGCCTCATCGCCGGGGCCGGCGTATCGGCCATTATCGTGGGCTTCGCTTTCAAAGACATCGCCGAAAATTTCCTGGCCGGCATCCTGCTGGCCGTCAACCGGCCCTTCAACCTGGGCAATATCATTCAGGTTGGGGAGTTTAAAGGCGCCGTGCGCAACATGAACCTCCGCACCACCCATGTCCGCAACATCGAAGGGAAGGACATCTACATTCCCAATTCCCTGATCGTGAAGTCCGTACTGATCAACTATACCAAAGACGGTTTGTTGCGGCAGGATTTCACCCTCGGTCTCGATCTCCCCACCGATCTGCGCAAGGTGCGCCGGATCGTGCTGGACTACCTGCGGGCACAACCGCTCGTTCTCAAGAAACCCGAACCCGATCTGATCGTCCAGGACCTGGGCGAATTCACCCTCAACGTCTCGGTCTTGTTCTGGGTCGACGTGCTCAAGAACCGGTCGATCTCTCCTTCCTACCTCGGCGCCACGATCCGCAGTCAGATCATCGACGAAATCCGCGAGCGGCTATTGGAGGAAGGGATCAATATGCCTTCGCAGGTGCTGGAGCATAAACTGTACGATCCCTCCAAGCCTCTGCGCATCCGCACGGAAAAATGAAACATCGCCCGGCCCTTGTTCCTTTCCTTTGCCGGGATCTCAGCTGCGGTGAAGGGATGGGGCATAGGATAAAAAAAGCCGGACGCTTCCGGCGCCCGGCTCATGAAAAATGGAATTTAATAGCTATTCTTTGTGGCTTGAACAAATGGGGTTATGTGGATCCGGTCGGAATGACCGGCAAAAGTGGATCAAGACTTCAGCCCTTCTAACGGACTGGTTTACATAATGTTCTCAAAGAAGAGGGAATTTCCACAATCTTCCACAAAAACACGACCTACTTGTCGCCATCGCTACTTTTTAACAATTTGCCGGATCTCGACGTATGGCACTTTTCGAGCACGAGCGCATCGCCCCTTACCGCCCATCGAGCCGCCATACCAGGGAAAGTCCGACCGTCTGAGCCTGGGCGCTGGAACCCAGGCGGAGTTCGTCGGGTTGCCACGACAGACCGGTAGATCCTTCGACGGGCTTGGGAAGGGTGTTGTTGTAGAAGATCACGGCGTCGTGCAAGTGCCGGTCGGCGCCCTTCTTCAGGCCGGCGGAAAGGAGGATCCCTCCTCCGATCACTACGACCCCCGAAAGGGCCATCGCGTTGCCGCGGCGGATGGCCTCTTCGTCGCGGATCGAGGGGAAAAAGAATCCGAGGCCTCCATAGCTGAACACGCTTTGCATCAGGCCGGAGAAGATCAGGATCGAGCCGGATACGCTGGTGGTGATCACGAGCCCGCGGGCCGTGTTCCGCTTGCTGCGGTACTGATCCATTTCGCGCAGGGCGTCGGCATTGCTGAGCAGGTGTCGACGCAGCTTGTCGCCGTTTCGACCGATGGGCGTGTACAGGCCGTCGCCGATCTGAAAGTACCGGGTGCCGGCGAGCCAGGAATCGTTTTCTTCCAGTGTGATGGGTTCTTGACCGGACAGGTCTTTGACGTTCAGGCATAGCAAGCCCAGAATGAAAAACAGGGTACACGTTTTCATGACGGGTAGGGTTTGGTTAGTAAATACAGGGAAATATCCAAGACCGAGTTGCGCGTGCAGCCTCTAGGCTGCACGACAACTCAGTGCTTACGGAAACAGGAGAGAAAGTTCAGGGGATTATCGGCCGGATGCGGCTGATGCCAGATGGCCGTCGGGCCGTACGGCCGGCATTTCCCGGAAGGAATAAGACTCGCCGGGTTCGAGCCGCGGGATCACGGGCACGCCCAGGGCGGCCGCGCGTTGGTGTAAACGGTCGTGTTGAGATAGCTTCGGTGTTCCGTCGATCAGCAGATCGAGCTTGCCGCCCTCGAGGAAGAAGTCTTCGGCGAGCGGATCGTCATAACAGCGGATCGGCAGATAGGGATCGAGTTCGGCGATCTGCCGGGCCAGGCGAATGGAAGGCGACTGCCCCAGTTCGTGGATGCCGGCTTCCAGCAAGCGGAATTGCTGCAGGCCGACCGGGAGGCTGGAAGCGATGCGCAGTTCCGTGCAGGCCTGTTCGCGGACGAGCCGGCGCACGAGGGGCCAACTGCGCTGAGCGTCGGCAATGCCGACCTTGCGACCGGGTTCGACGTCAAGCTCTTCTTCTGTCAGGCGGAGTTGGTAAAAGGCCTCGCGAGGAAGCAAATGGACCACCTTGTGCAGCCAGGGATAGTATACCCAAACGCCGTATTGTTCGAAGGTGCGGCCGCCGAGTTCGTCCTCCAGAAAACGGCTGATCTGTTCGTAATTGCTGATCTGCAGCGCTTCCATGAGCGCATGCAATTGCGTTTCGATCTGGTCGACGAGCTCGAGCTGGGGAAAACGGTGGAGCAGGTCGTCGAAGGCCAGGCGATCCATCGGCCTGGACAGATCGAAGAAGGAAGGGCGGTAAACCTGAGAAGACTGCGGGAGGAATGGGGACATTTTCATGATCACAGGTTTTCGTTCGTGGATATGCTCGTGGGCCGGCGATCCGGAGAGGAGATCCCGGACCCGAAGGTCCGGAACCGTTCTCCGAGACGTCTCGGGGGTAGGTTGTATTGGGGAGAACAGGATGCGAACCGGCGCGACCCTCGTTTGGGTTGTTTTCGATTCGATACAAAGATGTGGGAAAGCCCGAAGTGCCGTTCGCACTATTGGTGCAACAAGCATTCCTACTGTTTCAGGCCACGCCATAAGCCGCACTATTGTTTCCTTTCGGTAAAAGAAAAAGGATTTAAAACGCTGATATTCATTTGATTGTGTGTTGCTAAAAACGCCAAAAAAAATCTGGTGTCCGCTGGCGGAATTCCGTATCTTTCCGGCTATGTGCGCGCGGATTTATCGTAGGACCGGCTTTTTGTTTCTTTTCCTGACGACATTCCTGAGCTCGGAAGGCCGGTCGATCGATACTTTTTTTGTGCAGGCGGCCCAGTCTGAATACCTGCTGGAGGACTATCTGTATGTGCTCGCCCGTCCGAAAGACGCTCAACTGGATCTGCAGACGATCCGCTTGCCGGAATGGCAGGAGCGGTTCGTTCTTTATCGGGAGCGGACCCTTGGCCTCGATCCCGATAGCACCTACTGGGGGCAGATCGCGATCGATAGCGACGAACCGGCGCTTCGCCAATTTCAGGACTGGCTGCTCTTTACCGGCAATGCCAACTACACGACGGCTTACTTTCTACAGGGAGCGCGGGTGGATTCCTTTCTGACCGGCGACTATCAACGCTACCGGGATCGCTCTATCCTTCACCTGCAGTACAAAGACCGCCTGCCGTTCAACGTACAGCTCGACGGCCCGCTTACGGTGGTCTTGCGCCTGCGGTCGGACAATAACAAGACGCCCAGTTTTCACGGACTACGTCTGGTCGACCGCGATTTTTACCACAACTGGGACTATATCAAGCGCACCATCCGCGACTGGTCGTTCATGGGGCTGCTGTTGGCCATCATCCTGCTGCACCTGGCCTTTTTCCTGATCGCACGCGACCGGCCTTTCCTCTACCACTCCCTCTTTCTGTTTGGGGTGGGCATCTACCTGCTCGACCATTTCGGGATCATGTCCGACCTTTACGTGATCCGCGACTTTCCGATGCTGCGGCAATTCCTGGTGTATTTCTCGCTGGGACTGATCGACATAGCCTACATTCAGTTCGTCCGTTCGTTCTTCGACCTGCGCACGGTCCTGCCCTTCTGGGATCGCCTGCTGCGCTGGCTCGTGGTGCTGCGTCTGGTGCTGTTGGTCGGGCTGGAGGTCTTCTACTGGTACACCTTCGACGAGCACTTCGCCGACGATTTCTCCGCCTATTTCGCCGGTCCGCTCTACCTGTTCATGCTGCTCTTCATCGGATATCAATCGCTGTTTCGCCGGCGTTTGTACCGCACAGGCGTTTTCCTGGTGGTCGGCACCCTGTTCTTCATCGTAGCCGTACTGCTGTTTTCCACCTCCTTTCTCACGTTCGGGAATAATCAGACCGTGCTGACGCGCACCGGACTATTGTTCGTGCTCGGCGAGATGTTCATCTTCACCACCGGACTGGGCTTCCGTTTCAAGAACCTCGTGCGCGAAAAGCGCGAGGCGCAGCGCCTGAAAGACCTCAACGAATTCCAGACCCGGCTTTACACCAACCTCACCCACGAGTTCCGCACTCCGCTGACGGTCATCCAGGGGATGGCCGACGAACTGAGCGCCTACCTACCGGCCGGCAATGCCAAGTCGCGCGAAGCAGTCGACCTCATCAAGCGCAACGGCGATCAACTGCTGAATCTGGTGAATCGCCTGCTCGAGCTGGCCCGTCTGGAGGCCGGCCATCTGATCCTGCACTACAAGCAGGGCGATCTGGTGGCTTACTTGCGCTATCTGACGCAGTCGTTCCAGTCTTTCGCCGCCAACCAGGGCGTCAGCCTGCAGTTCCTGACCGAACTCGAAACGCTCGACACCTCTTTCGACGAGGAAAAGTTGCAGCACATCCTCTCGAACCTGCTTTCCAACGCCATCAAGTACACGCCCGAGGGCGGCCGGGTATCGGTGCTGGTTCGTACCGAAGGCGGGCAGCTGTTCTTGCAGGTGAAGGACAATGGGGTCGGCATTCCGCCGGAGCAGTTGCCGCATATCTTCGACCGCTTTTTTCAGGGCAAGCCCTCCCAACGGGTGCAACGCCCGGGTACGGGGATCGGCCTGGCCATGACGGGCGAACTGCTGCGATTGATGCAAGGCAGCATCGAGGTGGAAAGCCAACCCGACGAGGGCAGTACTTTCACCGTCATCCTTCCAATGGTCGATGTTGCCGATGCGCCGGCATGGACCGGCGCCGCAGGCCAGGTGGAGGAAGCGCCCGCCAGCCGCCACGCCGCTACCGGTAAGCCCCTGGCGGAGCCCGACCTGAACCTGGAAAGCGGCCGGCCGATCGTGTTGATCGTAGAAGACAATCTCGACGTGGTGCGGTACCTGCAGACCATCCTCGCCGGAAAATACCAGCTCGCCGTGGCCTACGACGGGGAGAGCGGCGTGGTCAAGGCGCAGGAGATCGTGCCCGATCTGGTCGTCAGCGACGTGATGATGCCGGGCAAGAGTGGCTTCGACCTTTGCGAAGCCCTGAAGACCCATTCGCTGACCGACCACATACCCGTCATTTTGCTCACTGCCCGGGCAGCTTCGGAAGACAAGCTTTCGGGCCTGCGGCACGGGGCCGACGTTTACCTCACCAAACCCTTCGCGAAGGAGGAACTGCTCATCCGGGTGCAGAACCTGATCGAATTGCGGCGCACCTTGCAGGCCCGCTACCGGCAGGAGCCGGCGAGCAAAACAGGGCCTGCGGTCGACCTCGCCGACGAGCCCGAAGATCCGTTCCTGGTCCAGGCCAGGCAGGTGATCGAAGGCAATCTTTCCAACGAAGACTTCAACGTTCACGACTTCAGTCGCGCACTTGGGCTCAGCCGCACCCAGGTGCATCGCAAACTGCAGGCCCTCACCGGCCTGGCCACTACGCATTTTATCACCCGGGTGCGGTTGGCGCAAGCCCGCGAAATGCTTCTGGTCGAGCAAGACCTCCAGATCGCCGAGATCGCTTACCGGGTAGGTTTTCGCGATCCCAACTACTTTACCCGCCGGTTCAAGGAGGAGTTCGGTGTGACGCCGAGCGATCTGCGCGACGGAGAGGAGTGAGCTTTGTGCGGAACGGACTGAAATTTCTCGCGAAATTTCCTATCTTCCCTCTAGAAAAACCAAGCCTTATGTATTCCTCCCCGAACCGGTTTCTTGGCCTGTTTGCGTGCTTGTTCTGCCTTAGCACCTTCCTGAACGGCCAGGTAACCTTCAAGCCCCTCGACGACAACAAAAACCAACTCGAGAAGATCGTTTCGCCCTCTCCCGATCTCAGTTATGCCTTTTCGCTGACGGTGGCCGACTCCACGCCGGCAGGACTGCAGATCTCGGTCTCGGCTTTCGAGGGCTACGGGGAGGAGACCTTTCCGGTCGAGTGGACGGTCAACGGCGAACCAGGCGACGAGTCGGCCCGCTGGCACGGAAAGGGTCCGTTCGAGGTGGTCCTCCAGGCGCGACTGATGCGGTCGGGGCTGTATCGCTGTACGATCGGCTGGACCTACCGCGGCAAAGAGCAGCAGCGGGTGCTTACTGTGGAGCGTCCGCGCGGCGAACTGGGCGTACAGGTGCTCGGCCTGGAAGCAGCCGCCGGCCGGGGTTTCTGGATGCTGATCCAGGACACGCTGGGGCAGGGGGCTACCCTCTATCCACCACAGTTGGCCGGGCTGGCCCTGAAAGGCGATAACAACAGCCGGTTGCAGGCGCACTTTCGAGGGGTCGAACTCCTCGATGAAAACGGACAACTGTTGGCCGACAGCCTGCTGCGCATCCCGCCGGCCGGCAGCAAGCGCTTGTACCTGCAAGTCGATGGCTTGCGGGCTTCCGGTGAGTATGCCGGTACGTTGCAGGTGGCCGCTCCCGATGCGGCGGCGGTCCAATACGAGGTCAATCTGTTCGTGAAAAAGGGCTGGCTGCTCGCCGCTCTCTTTATCGGATTGGGCGTGGCGCTTTCCTACCTGATGCGCTACTACAGCACGCAGGAACGGCCCAAGCTGGTGAACAAGCGCCGGATCATCGACCTG
>JAGQXA010000600.1 GCA_020436865.1 Saprospiraceae bacterium
GTGCTGGGCTATACCGAACACGGGCAGGGCGATAGCGTGTACTTTGCCCTTTCCAACATCGGGCAGATGTACCTCGAACAACCCATCGACGAAGACTTCGACGAGCTCTTCGCCATCTACGGGATCAGCTTGAAATTTGCCTTCCCGCCCGGCGAACAGCCGCCGCTCGACCAACTGCTCACCACCGACGAATTGCGCTCGCTGATCCCCGTCGGCACGGAATACCTGTACGGCGACGGGCCGCGGCAGGTAGAAGTGTCCGTCAACCGCCACAACCCCTTCGTATTCGACCCCAACGACGATTATAACCTGGGATTGCCCCTCAGCGCCTCGACGATCTACGTCGACAATCCCGGCAGCTTCGAAGTGGTCAGCCACGAACCCTACAACTGGACAGACTACGACGGCAACCTGCATTTCGGCTCGAAGGTGCAGGTGCGCTTCCATTGCCGCCTGGCCTATACCCTTTCCGGCTTTGCCGGCGAGCTGCAGATCCTCGGCGGCGAGGGGGTTTTCCTCTTCGAAACGGCCGACTGAGGGCCGGATTTTTGCTACCTTTGCGGCGGAATAAAACTATCAAACACCCTCATCCTTCGTGTTCTTTTGTGTCTCTTGTGGTTTGTTTTTCTCATCACGATGGACACAATGGTCCACTATGTGTTGAGTGGCGGTCAAACTCACCCCCCGGCCCCCTCTCCTCCAGAGAGGGATGGCTGAGCCAGCGAAGCCGGGGTGAGTTCAAACGCCGCCAAGGGCAAAAATCCGAACCACCAACAAGTACCATGCAAGCACGCACGCCCTTCCAGCAAGCCATCCTCGAAGGCATTCCGGCCGAATTGCCCCCCGCCAGGCCCTACGACACCACGGTCAGCCACGCCCCGAAGCGCGTGATCGAGGGGGTCCTTTCGGAAAAAGAAAAACGCCTCGCGATCCGCAACGCGCTGCGCTATTTCCCGCCGCAGCATCACGCCGTCCTGGCCCCCGAGTTCGCCGAAGAGCTGGAGCGCTACGGCCGCATCTACATGCATCGCTTCCGGCCCGATTATGAGATGTACGCGCGGCCGATCGACGAATACCCCTACCGCTCGCGGCAGGCGGCGGCCATCATGCTGATGGTGCAGAACAACCTCGACAAGACCGTCGCCAAACACCCGCACGAACTGATCACCTACGGCGGCAACGGGGCCGTGTTCCAGAACTGGGCCCAGTACCGCCTTACGATGAAATACCTCGCCGAAATGACCGACGAGCAAACACTGGTGCTCTACTCGGGCCACCCACTGGGCCTCTTTCCCTCGCATGCGGGCGCGCCGCGCGTGGTGGTCACCAATGGGATGATGATCCCCAATTACTCGAAAAAGGAAGACTGGAATAAGTACAATGCCCTTGGCGTCACCTCCTATGGGCAGATGACCGCCGGCTCGTTCATGTATATCGGTCCGCAGGGCATCGTGCACGGCACGACCATCACCCTGCTCAACGCCGGACGCAAGATGGGCCTGGGCAGCGATAGCCTGCACGGACAGGTGTACCTCACTTCGGGCCTGGGCGGCATGTCGGGCGCCCAGGCGCTGGCGGCCGTGATCACCGGCGCGGTCGGACTGATCGCCGAAGTCGACCCGCAGGCCATCGAGCAGCGGCTGACCGACGGCTACATCCAACGCGAGAACGTGTACGACGATCTCGACGAGCTGCTCGTGCGCTTGGAGGAATGCCGCCGGCAAGGCACGGCCGTGGCCCTGGTGTACTACGGAAATGTGGTCGACCTCTGGGAAAAACTGGTCCGGGAAAACATCCACATCGAGCTCGGCTCCGACCAGACCTCTCTGCACAACATCGACGACCTGGGCTACTGCCCGGCGGGTTATAGTTTCGAAGAAGCCAACGAACTACTCGCAAGCGATAAGGAAAAATTCCTGGAAGAGGTGCGCAGCACGTTGCGGCGCCACGTGGCCGCCGTCAATGCAATGGCCGAGCGCGGCATGTACTTCTGGGATTACGGCAATGCTTTCCTCAAGGAAGCCGGCGATGCCGGCGCCGATATCTGGACCAACGAGGAGGAAGGGCTCTTCCGCTACCCCTCATACGTGGAAGACATCATGGGCCCGATGTGCTTCGATTTCGGCTTCGGGCCGTTCCGCTGGGTGTGCACCTCGGGCAGCAAGGCCGATCTCGACGCCACCGATGCCATCGCCGCGCGGGTCTTGCGCGAACTGAAGCAAACCGCCCCCTCCGAGATCCACGGACAACTCAACGACAACCTGCGTTGGATCGAGGCTGCCGACGCCAACATCCCCATCGTGGGCTCCAAGTCGCGCATCCTCTACGCCGACGCCGAAGGCCGCATTCTCATCGCCCAAGCCTTCAACGACGCCATCGCCGCAGGCGAGATCAGCGCTCCGGTCGTACTGGGCCGCGACCACCACGACGTGTCGGGCACCGACAGCCCCTTCCGCGAAACCGCCAACATCTACGACGGCTCGCGCTTTACGGCCGACATGGCCGTGCACAACGTCATCGGCGACAGTTTCCGCGGGGCCACCTGGGTATCGCTGCACAACGGCGGCGGCGTGGGCTGGGGAGAAGTGATCAACGGTGGCTTCGGCATGGTGCTCGACGGCACCCCCGAAAGCGAAAAGCGCCTGCGCTCCATGCTCTTCTGGGATGTGAACAACGGCATCGCGCGCCGCAGCTGGGCCCGAAACGAAGAGGCCATGTTCACCGCCCGCCGCGCCATGGAAAGCGAGCCCGGCCTGCAGATCACGATGCCGTATCTGGCGGAAGAAGAGGTGGTGGAGCGGGCGTTGAGAAAGCTGGATGTTGGATCTTAGATCTTGGATGTTGGGTTGGCCAAGATCTAAGATCCAACTTCCAACACCGCTCTCACCTTCACCTCCTCCTTATCCCGCTGCAAGGTCACTTCCACTTCGTCGCCGGGGCGATAGCGTTCGAGTTCGAGGATGAGGTCATTGCCGGAGGCGATCTTCGTATTGTTGATCCCCACGATGAGGTCGCCGAGCTGGATGGCGCCGGAGCGGTCGCGTCGCGTGGGGCGCAGGCCGGCTTTCTCGGCAGGACTCCCTTCCACAATATCGATGATCAGGGCGCCTTTCAGGCCCAGTCGCGAGGTGATCGACGACGAAGCCAATTCGACGCCCAGGCTCGGGCGTTTGATCTTGCCGTACTGGATCAGTTCGGGCACCACCCAGTTGACCACATCTGCCGGAATGGAGAATCCGATGCCGGCGCTCGCGCCCGAGGGACTGTAAATAGCCGTGTTGACGCCGATCAGACGACCGGAAGAGTCGAGCAGCGGGCCACCGGAATTGCCGGGATTAATGGCGGCGTCGGTCTGGATCACATCGCGGATCGGAATGCCGGCCACCGAGTTGATCTCGCGCCCCAGGGCGCTGACGATACCCGTCGTAAGCGTCTGGTCGAGGCCGAAGGGGTTGCCGATCGCATAGACCGATTGGCCGACCAGCAGATCGTTCGAGGTGCCGACCGGGATGGGCAGCAGCTCCTTGCGGGGCGCTTCGATCCGCAGCACGGCCAGGTCCTTTTCAGGGGCGTAGCCGACGAGTTCGGCCTGGTAGATCTCGCCGTTGGCCAGGGTCACCTTGGCTTTATCGGCCCCCTGGATCACGTGATAGTTGGTAACGATATGCCCTTTTTGGTCCCATACGAAGCCCGAGCCCGTTCCCCGCGGAATTTCGGTGACGTTACGGGTAAAAAAATCCATGCGCACATTGGTCGTGGTGATAAAGGCCACCGAGCGGCTGGCCTTTTCGAAGAGGTTGATGGTGGCCCGTTCTTCGGCCGTCAGATCGGTGCGGGCGGCGGCGGGATCGGCGGAAGGGGTTTCCTGCTGTTCGCGCACGAGCGTGGCGTTCGACTCTTCCGAAGCCGCAGCGGGTTGGTCGACGCGGGTATCGTTGCTCTTCCAGGCAACCCCGGCCAGAAAACCGGCGCCCAGCAGAACGATCCACAGGAGTAAGCGGAAAAAATTTGTGTTCGATCGCATATCGGGTCTTTTTCCAATAGAAACGCCTGAAGGGAACACTGGTTCTGAGAAATGACAAACGGAAAGGCCTCAGCCCACCAACCACTGCAATGCCAACCAAAACACATAGATCAGTCCGGCCAGGAGACCGAAGACCAGGGCAAAGAACAGGAGCACAGGGCCCCGGCCGCTGCCGTGATGCCGGCCCTCGTTAAGGTGGTCGCGCAGCAGCAGCAGATTGCGGCGGTTGGCCCGGTAGCGGATGTCGAACAGGTCGCCGAGCAGGGGCACGGAGCCCAGGAGCGCATCGAGCAGGATATTGCCGGCCATGAGGCTGAGCACTTTACCGCTCACGCGATAGCGCAAGGTTAGAAAGACCAGGAGGATGGAAAGGAGCAGGCTGAGCATATCGCCTACATACGGGATCAGGCCTATCAGGGCATCTGCGCCAAAGCGAATATTGGTGAAGGGGATCCGAAAGCGATTGTCCAGCCAGGAGGCCAGGTGATCGAGCCACTCCAGTCGACGGTCGGGCGGAGCGGCGAAGACGGGTTCGGGACTTCTGGCCTCGCGGGAGCGATCGTTCGGCCTGGGGCGGGAAGGGATCACTGCTTTTCACTGACCAGCACGAAGGCCGGCGGCACGTTGAGCGGAACGAACTTGATCAATACATTGCCGAAGATGTCTTCGTACAGTTTCTTGGCGAGCAGCGAATAGTGCACCTGCACGAACAGGCCGCCCTTTTTCAGGTACTGCTTACAGGCCTCGATGATCCGGTAGCCCAACTCGTTGGGCAGCGCGACAAAGGGGATAGCGGAGATGACGCAATCGATCTCGGCGACCCCATGTTCGTTGAGATAGTGGCCGATATTCTCGGCAGAGTCGGTCACCACGATCAGCCGCGGGTCGTCGATCTGCTGCAGTTTCTCGTACATAGTAGGCAGTACTTCGAAGGCAAAGAGGCGGGCATTCGGTCGCATCTGCTCCAGGATATAGTGAGTGATAACCCCGTCGCCGGCGCCCAGCTCCACAATGGTGTCGACCACGGAAAAATCGAGCTGACCGA
>JAGQXA010000601.1 GCA_020436865.1 Saprospiraceae bacterium
CGCTTTCTCGACCGTCTGCTGATCGCCTCGGTATTGGAAACCAGGGGCGCCGAACGCTTTCGCCTGATAGCCGAATCGCTGGAAGATGCCGGGTTGCAGCGGTTCTATAAGATGTTGTGGACCTCCGAGGCCAAGCACGGCCACATTTTCGTCAAGATGGCCCTGCAATACTTCCCCGAAGAGCTGGTGTACCGGCGTTTGACATGGTGGGTCGAACAGGAAGCCGAGGTCATTCTCGGCCTGCCGATCCGCCCAGCCCTGCACTGATCGCCGGCGGTTGCCAACCCCGGCGATCGATCTCCCGAAACCAGCGCAACCAATCTTCTGCCTTCGCGGCCACCGGAAGTAATGGGGTTTCTTCCGGCCAATGTCCGGCCAGCCAACGGGCGGCGTCCACGACCGGAAGGTCGGGATAGGCACGCTCCCGGGCAAAATGGAAGAATTTCATGATCTGAAAAGCATTGAACCAGCGGAAGAACCGCTTCTGAAACCCGTCGAAATCAGCCGAGTGCCCGCGAGCTTCGGCCAGATGTTTCTGCCAGTCTGCGGCCACCAGGAATTCACGCATGACTTCGGGCAGCGCGGCCAACAGATCGCTTTCCTCCGGGGTTTTCAGGGGATAACAGTCAGGCATCCGATCCAGGAAGGCCTTCAGATCGAGCACTGCCTGCGGATGGTAGGTCAGAAGCGATTTCTTGCCCTTTAACAAAGCCCGCACGGCCTTGCCCGTGCCGAACGGCACCCGGTCGGACGGCCGCGGCGAAGGAACGACCTTGGTGTCGTTGAGTTCCCGGAAATGGCCGAGTTGGATGAACTTGTGCAAAAAATAGAAATCTTCGCCGGCCTTGCGGCGGTTCATGCCGCCTTGCTCCTGATACGACCGGCAGCGCACGGCCATACTCGACCCGATCGTCTGGAAAGCATGCGGGAACCCGGCGAAACGCTGGGCGTCGAGGTAGTATCGCAAATGCAATTCGTATTGGGCGATCGCCGCATAGACCTCCTCCGGGTAGTCGGCGCCGAGCAGCGGATGTTCGAAATAAACGCTGCAGGCATGGTCGCGCGGGTAGTTGGCAAAATGCCGGTCCAGGCTGGTCAAATAATTCGCGGCGCAGCGGCTGTCGGCATCATAGCAGGCGATGACCCCTTGCGGGTTCCCAACTCTTTCCAAACGAAAACAAGCCTCGTCCATGCCGATCTTCCGGGCCAGGCCGACCCCGGCGTACTTGTCGGGCAGGTCGGCAGCATGCACGGCAAAGAACTTAAGGCGGGTGGTCCGGCGACCGCTCGCCCATTCCTGCACTTGCTGCTGGCTACGGCGATGCGCCTCCTTGACTGCCGGCGGGTCGGACCAGGCGTCGTTCAGCACGACGATCACTTCCACATCGCAGGCGGGCAAGCGGCACTTTTCCAGATGGAGCAAACAGGAAAGCAGGCGATCTTCCCGATGGGCCGGGATCACGACCACCAGACCCAGATTCAGGGAGGGCCGGTTATCGATCAGAGGCGCATACAGTGCCCGCCGTTGCAGGTAGGGAGTCATAGGTCCAGGCGCATTTCGTATTGATCGACGATATGTTCCAGGCCGACATTCTCCGAAAACCGCAACATGCCTTCGGACCGGCCGTCGACATTGATCAAACGCAAGCGTCCGTGCCGGGTACAGAGCTTGGCCAGCAGCGACCGCCCGTATCCCCGGCGGCGAAATTCCGGGTGAACGCCGAACTGACAAACCAGTTTGCGCAACGGGTGTACCAGCGCATAGGCGGCGGTTTGCCCGTCGGCACTGGGCATGGTCCAGGACTCCAGATGTTGCCAGCCCCTTACCAGAGCAGCTTGCTGATTTTCCCAGGAGGGAGTGAAATCGTGACAAGCTTCGACAAATCCCCAATCCGGCGCCGGCGCAGCAACCAACCCGAGGCTTGGATGCGGATCGACGGCCAGTTCTCCTGCGTAACCGAGCAGCGAGCGGTCGATCCGGAAACCGATCTGCCGGTAGGCGTAAATGGCGCGTTCGTTTTGCTGGATCACTTCGAGGCGGCAGCTTTCGATCTTTCGTTGCTCAAAGAGCGGAAGCGCCGCACGGAACAGCTCGCGGGTCGTATGCTGACCGCGGTAGGCGGCTTCCACACAGGTGGCGGCATTGAAAGCCGTGGGCCGACCTTCCCAGGAGCCTGTCGCCAGCAGAAGCAAGCCGACAAGCCGCTGTCCTTCCAGACGGCCCACCGATAGGCCCAGATCGACATTTGCAGCCTTCCAACGGTTTTCCAGATCGAAGGCCGAAG
>JAGQXA010000602.1 GCA_020436865.1 Saprospiraceae bacterium
AATGCAGAAACCCAATCGCCAACTTTGCGCCATCGTCTTTGCCGACATCGTGGGCTACTCGGCCCTGGTCGGAACGGACGAGGAGCATGCCCGGATCATCCGGGAGCGGCACCGGCGCGAAGTGGAGCGAGTGACCGACGAGCATGGCGGGCGGGTGGTGCAGTACTACGGCGACGGGGCTTTGATCGTTTTCCAAAGTTCGGTAGCCGCCGTCGAAAGCGCGGTCGAACTCCAGGAGCTCTTTCAGACCGAACCCCAGGTGCCCATGCGCGTGGGCATCCATACCGGCGACGTCACCTTCGACGACGAGGGTGTGTTCGGCGACGGGGTCAACGTCGCCTCGCGCCTCGAGTCGGTTTGCCCCACCGGCGGCATTCTTTTTTCGGGGAAGGTTTTCGACGACATCAAGAACCACCCACATCTGCCGGTGAAGCCACTGGGGCGCTATCAACTCAAGAACATTGCCGATCCGGTTTCTCTCTTTGCCCTGAGCAAAGAAGGGCTGGCGGTGCCCGAGATCGAGATCTGGCAGCAAGAAGTGCTGGAATCGTCGAAAGTCACCCCGCTCAAGCGCCCCCGGCGGGAAAAGGGTCCGCGCCGGGCCATCCTGGCCGTGCTCGGCATTCTGGTCGCGACCATGATCTCCATGATCCTGTACCTGCGCCTCTTCGAAAGCGAACCGGCCGATCCCCTAGCCGCCCAGTTTGCCGGCAGTAAATTGTCGATCGCCGTGCTGCCCTTCGCCAACTTCAGCGAGGAGGACGAAAACGATTACTTCGCCGACGGCATCACCGAAGACATTCTCACCCGGCTAGCGCAGATCGAGGCGCTCAACGTGGTGTCGCGTACCTCCGTCATGCAATACAAGAACACCGAGAAGAACGCCCGGCAGATCGGCGAGGAATTGCGCGCCGATTACATCCTGGAAGGCAGCGTGCGCCGGGAAGACGACCAGGTGCGGGTCGTGGCCCAGCTGATCGACGCCCACAACGACAAACACCTTTGGGCCCATACCTACGATCACAAACTGACCGACATTTTCGCACTGCAATCACAGGTGGCCAGCGATATCACCGGTTCCCTGCAGATGCACCTGACGCCCAACCAGAAAGCGCAGTTGACGAAAGCTCCGACCAAAAATCCGCAGGCTTACGACCTCTACCTGATCGGCCGGGAATACTACCGCAAATACACGGCCGAAGACAATACCCTGGCCATTCGCCTGTTCCGCAATGCGCTGACGGTCGATCCCAACTTCGCCCTGGCCTATGCGGGCATGGGCGACGCCCTGGCCCAGGACGCCTTTCGGTACGATCTGGACATGGAAAAAATGGACTCGGCGGAGATCATGAGCCGCAAAGCCATCGAACTGGATCCCCAGCTATCCGAGGGCTACAAAGCGCTGGGGCTCGTGCACCAGTACCGGGGCGAGCACGAAGAGGCGATGGACGCCTATATGGCCGCGCTGCACCACAACCCCAACAACGAAATGGCCATTGCCAACATAGCGACCATTTTCCAGGACGACGGCCACCCGGTAGAGGCCATTCGGTGGGTAAAGAAAGCGCTGAAGATCCGCCCGAACGACAAGATCACCATGCGCAATTTGGCCGAAAACTACCAATTGGTAGGCCTGGACCGGGAAGCGATCCCGCTCGTGCAGAATTGCCTGACGCTCTATCCCGATTTCTCGGAAGGTTACCAGACGATGGCCCTGCTCTACTACAACCTGGGGGCGATCGACACGGCCCGCCAGGTCGCCCGGCAAGCCCTCGAGTTGGCGGAGAGCCCGGCGACCGGACACCTCATATTGGGCTTTCTGGCAGCCAGCGAACTCGACTTCCGCACTGCCAGGACCGAACTGGAACGCTGTCGCGCAGAGCATAAGAAGCGGGACGAGCAGTTCGTCGACTGGGGTGTAGAGATCCTCTACGGTTATGTGCTTCGCAGGCTGAACGATCCGGCCAATTCTCAGGTGCTGCAGGCCGTGCAAAAACAGATCGACAAGTATTCGCCCATTAAGACAGAAAGGGATAATCATTTCTTCGACAGCGTCATGGCGGCAGCAAGAGGTGATTTTGGAAGGGCGCTCGAACAGCTCGAACAGGCCGCTGAAAATAACTGGGCCAACTACCGGGATCCGCTCATCATGATCCTCTTCCAGGAGGCCGAGCAATCGCCCCGCTACCAACACATCATCGAACAGGTCGCGAACCGGGTGAACCGGCTGAAACAACAGGTGATCCTGCTGGAGACGGGACAGGAAGAAGCGAGAATTTGATTAGAGGTGGCAGAGGTTGCAAGGGTGACAGAGGTTACAGACGTTTTCAACCTTTGACACTTTTTCAACCTTTGACACCTTTGTCACCTCTACCACCTTTGACACCTTTTCAACCCTTTTTCAAATGAAGAGACGAACCTTCCTATCCCTCTTCCTGCTATTCGCCATTGGCATTTCGTTCGGGCAAACCACCCGGGCCGTCGTGGTGGGCATTTCGGACTATGAGCATCCGCAGATGGTCGACCTGGATTTTGCCCATCTGGATGCCATCGCCTTTGCCAACTACCTGGTTTCGGAAGAAGGCAGGCAACTGCCGAAGGAGCAGATCGTGTTGTTGACCGCCAGCGCAGCGACACAGGCAAAGATCTTGTCGGCCATTCAGTGGCTGGTGGAACAAAGCGCTCCGGGCGATGAGGCCATCTTCTACTTCGCGGGGATGAGCGATCGGGGGCGCATCGAGGAGGAGCAGAACAAGGAATATTTAATGCCCTACGATGGCACATTCAATGATCATCAAACGGCTATCGATTTTGAACTCCTGCAGCAGGTTTTCACGACCCTGATCCAGAAAGAGGTGGTTCTCAAGATCGTGTGGGACGCCGTTATTTTCTACGAGGGTAGCATTTTGACGAAACAGATCGCGGATGAAGTTCGCTTGTTCTCCAATCAGCCTGGCGGGCTTAGTTATGAAGTTTCGAATTTTGGCCATGGCGTTTTCACGCACTTCCTGTTGATGGGGCTATGCGGCGCCGCCGACAAGGACGGCGACGGCACGATCTCCCTGCTGGAACTCCGGAACTATCTGGAAGACGAGGTTCTGAAGGAAATGTCCTTCGCAGACGTCTACCCTCTGGTGATCGGCGACCTTTCCACGACGATGGGCATCGTCGGCAAGGACGTCGACCCCAGCGCCTTTTACGAAAAGCTCAATGTCAAGGACTTTCTGGAAGTAAAGGACCGGGGGCCGATCAAGAAAGAAGAGGACGGACCGGATATTGAGATCCGCTTTCCCGATCTGCCCAAGAACCACGCCTTCGTGACCAAAGCGGAAAAGCTGACCATGGAGATCGAAGTGCGCAACGAGCTCCAGACCCTGCTCATCAACGACCAAAAGATCGACCGGC
>JAGQXA010000006.1 GCA_020436865.1 Saprospiraceae bacterium
AGTACGGCATCTCCCGGATCGAGAAAGGACATCGAGAGATGCAGGATGCCCTCTTTCGAGCCCATCAGCGGAAGGATCTCTGTTTCAGGATCCAGGCCGACGCCAAAATGCCGGCCGTACCAGTCTGCGAATGCCTCCCGCAACTGCGGAATGCCCCGATAGCTCTGATAGGCGTGATTCTGGCGGTCGCGGCTCTGGCGAACGACCTCCTCGACCACCGAGGGCTCCGGCGGCAGATCGGGGCTGCCGATCCCCAGATTGATCACCTGCACGCCCTGGGCGCGCAAAGCGGCGATCTCCTGAAGCTTGCGGGAGAAGTAGTATTCCTGGACGGCAGCGAGACGTTGGGCGGGTGGGATGAGCATGGAATGAGAGGTGAGATTTGAGACTTGGGATATGGGATATGGGATATGGGATATGGGATATGGAAATTAATACTCGACGCAGCGGCCTTTGGGGTAGGCGCCGAGCACTTGCAGATGATGCACCAGGGGGCGGATGGCATCGACGGCCTGAGGCCAGGCGAAGCGATCGCCAAGCACGAAATCGACGTAGAAGAGGTATTCCCACTTTCGGCCGATGATCGGCGCCGACTGGATCTTGGTCAGGTTGAGCTGGTAGGCGGAAAAGACCGACAGCACCTTTTGCAGGCTGCCCACCTCATGTTCGACCGAAAAGCAGAGCGATACCTTTTCCGCAGACTTCTGGGGCGAGGACGTGCTTTGCTGGTGAATGGCCCAGAAGCGGGTGTAGTTCTGCTTGTTGGTTTCGATGCCCGGCGCGAGCACCTCCAACCCGTACAGCTCGGCCGCCAGGCTACTGGCGATGGCTCCGACGCCGGATAATTGTCGCTCCTGAATATCGCGCGCGCTGCCGGCCGTGTCGACCGCCTCGACCAACCGGATGTGCGGATATTGGCGAAAGAACTCGAGGCATTGGGCGATCGCCACCGGATGCGAGCGCACCTCGCGAAGGTCGTCGATCGTTTGGCCAGGCAGGCAGAGGAGGTTTTGCCGAATGCGCAGAAAGATCTCGCCGGTGATCTGCACCCGCCCGGTATTGAGCAGCCGGTAATTCTCCATGATGCTGCCCGCGAGAGAATTTTCGATGGCCATCAGACCGGCGTCGGCATCCTCCCCCAGGGTGACCTGGCGCACCAGGTCTTCGAAGGAATCGTTCGGCACGATCGCCAGGCGATCGGGTTGGAAGTACTCGCGGGCGGCGATTTCGTGAAAGGCCCCCGGGTAGCCCTGGATGGCGATGCGTAGCGGTTGGCCGTCGGCAGGTGCGGTTGACAGCTGGCTGTTGATCGGTAAAGTAGAATTAGCGGTCATGGCGGTAGTTATTTTTCGTGCGAGTTCCGTTCGTTTCCGGCAAAAAAAAATCCCGGCGGACCGGGACGTTTTCTTTTTGCTCGAGGCATTGATGATTGACAAAAAGCAAGCGTCCCTTATGGCGAACCATAAAAGTAAAAGCAGTAGAAATAGTCTTGATGGCGGTTAGGGGACCACATAAGTTTGGTCTTTGATCGGTTATGGTCGGTGCGAATCGGTAGTTAATGACATTCTTACACGAACTACCCTTCGCCTACAAACGTAAAGGATTCTTTCGGGCCGCGCAAGCATACGAAAGGCCGTTCGTAAACCTCCGGGCAACCTCCGATGCTACCCCCTCAAACGAACATCCGTTTGGGACAGCCGACGAGCAAAATTCCATAACTTATTTGTTTTCAATAAAATAGACTAGATCATCCGACAGCCGAACCGTACTCGAACGCCTTTCCCCTTTCCTCTTGGAGGGAAAATTATTTTTTCAAAATTTTTTGAAATTTCTTTTTGGATCTTGGATGTTAGATGTTGGTTTTTGGTTGTTGGATACGCTCCCTTGCCCCCTTGCCCCCGCCAACTGCATCTGCCAACTGCCCCCGCCAACTGCTACCCCACCTCATCCTGCATGTACCTCACCCCTGCTTCCTCGCGGATGGCGTCGAGCACCTCCATGAGTTGCAGGGAAAAGGAGTGCGGCATCAGGGGGCTATCGATCCAGTCGCGTTCGAGGCATTCCATAAAATGTTCGGCTTCGTAGCGATAGCCGATGCCTTCGAGCGGCAAGCTATACTCCTTAGGTTCCGGATGATCGTAGCGTTCGAGGGTGACGGCTTCGCTATGGTGCCAGCGCGGGTGAATGGTAATGGTACCCTCCGTACCGTAGATGTAGGCTTCACAGCGGGTGGTAGCCAGGAAGGAGGCGTGCAAGTGGGCCATCTTGCCGCTGCCGTAGCGGAAGGTGATGCCGATCTCTTCGTCGACCCCGGTGGGGCCGATCCGGGCCAGCGCCTTCAGTTGTCGTGGTTTGCCCAGCACCAGCAGGGCGAGGAAGACCGGGTAGATGCCGATATCGAGCAGGGCGCCGCCGCCCAGGGCGTGGTTATACAGGCGGCGTTCGGGGTCGACCGGCGCTTTAAAACCGAAGTCGGCCTTTACCGAGATCACCTCCCCGATGGCTCCTTTTTTGATCAGCTTGAGGGTCTTGCGAAAGGAAGGCAGAAAGCGCGTCCACAGCGCTTCCATGAGCAGGGTTTGTTCCCGGCGGGCCGTTTCGACCATTCGCCGCACTTCGTAGCGGTTCATGGCAAAGGGTTTTTCGCAGAGCACCGGCAGTTTATGCTCCAGACAGAGCAAGGTGTTTTCGCAATGGTAGGGATGCTCGGTGGCGATGTAAACGGCGTGCAACTCGGGCGTGCGCACCAATTCTTCGTAGGATCCGTAGTAAAAGCTTGCCTCGAACTCTTTCGCGAAAGCCTTGGCGCGCTTTTTCGAGCGGGAGGCTACGGCGTGCAAACGGGCGCCCGGGATCAGGCGGAGGTCTTCGGCAAACTTGCGGGCGATCTTTCCGAGGCCGAGGATGCCCCAGTTAAACGGCTCGTTCATTTTCCAGGGTTTTGTAGCAGGTGTAGAACGGCGGCACTCATCGTGAGGACGCCGGTTTTGATCGTCGGTTCCGGGAGCGGGGCATAGCGCGACGAATGCAGGGCGGGCAGGGTTTGACCGTTCCGTTCTGCTTCGGCTTTTTTCGCCGGGTCGACCGAGCCCAGCCAGTATAGAAAAATGGGCACGCGCGGATCGGTGCGACCGAATCGGCCGAAGTCTTCGCCGACCATCCGCGGATCGACGGTCACGACCTGTTCCTTGCCCAGGGCCCCGGCAAACACGCCGGCGATGCGCTCGGTCAGTTTCGGATCGTTGTAGAGGGCCGGGGTGTACTCGTCGCGCACCACCACCTTCGGGTATTCTTGTTCGGAAAGTCCGGCCGAAGCGGCCAGTCCGTTGCCGATGCGTTCGATCTTTTCGATGATCCCGTTACGCAGCTCGTCGGAATACGAGCGCAGGGTCAGTTGCAGTTCGACCTGATCGGGAATGACGTTGCCTTTGGCGCCGCCGTGGATCGCGCCCACCGTCACCACTGCCGGCGCCAGCGGATCGAGCTCGCGGCTGACGATCGTTTGCAGGTCGAGGATCAGCCGGGCCGCCAGCACGACCGGATCGATGGTCAGGTGCGGTGCGGCGCCGTGCCCGCCGCGCCCGTACACCGTAATGTCGACCATATCGACATTAGCCATGGCGAAGCCGGAGCAATAGCCCACCGAGCCGGCCGGCAGTTGTTCGTTGACGTGCAGGGCCAGGGCATAATCGGGACGCGGGAATTTTTCATAAAGTCCTTCCTTGAGCATGGCCTTGGCGCCGCCGCTGCGCTCTTCTGCCGGCTGTCCGATCAGCACTAAGCGGCCCGACCACTGGTCGCGCTGCGCCGCCAAAGCCCGGGCCGTACCGACCAGCACCGACATATGCACATCGTGCCCGCAGGCGTGCATGACCGGCACGGTATTTCCGGCTTCGTCGGTGGTCGTGACCCGGCTGGCGTAGGGTAAGCCCGTTTCTTCGGCGACCGGCAACGCATCGAGGTCGGCCCGCACGAGCACGGTGGGGCCTTCTCCGTTTTCCAGTACGCCGACCAGACCGGTACTACCTCCGAAGGGCGCCGAGACCGTATAGCCCACCGATCGCAGTTCTTCCGCGATGCGCTTAGCTGTTTCGAACTCGTAGAACGACAGTTCCGGATGAGTATGCAAATGCAGGTACAGCGATTCGAGATAGGGATAATCCTGATCGATCCATGCAGGTAATTCCGGCAAAGAACTTTGTTGGGCAGGGAGCGCCAGACAACTTCCAAGCAAGCAGCACAATAGGGACAGGTACTTCATAAAGGCCAATTTACAAAAGTATACTCAAGCGCAAGTGGTTTGGGATATTTTAAGACGGGCCGGCCAACATTCGCTTGAGTATAGCCTGCCCCGCACCGCAGGTCGGGGCCGTTGCGGGAAGGGGCATTTTTCGAAAATAGCGAAAATCTCTTAAAAATAGCGGTCGTACCGCTCGGAGCGGTCCGACCGCTATTTTTTCGGGATGTGAGATATGGGATGTGAGATATGGGATGGAGGGATTATCTTTGGGATACTGGTAGAAACCTCTCAAGAGATATGTCGTTAGAACTTTTCAATCAGCTTGTCATTGCCTGGATCATTTTGGCCGTATTGCTGTTTCCGATCCAGCTCAAGGTCACGGCGCCTTACGGGCGGCACACCCGCAGCAGTTGGGGATTGCTGATCGACAACCGGCTGGGGTGGGTGTTGATGGAGATCGTGTCGCCGCTTCTATTCGGCGGATTTTTTCTGTTGGGCAGCAACCCGAAAACGGGTCCGATGTGGATCTTCTTTGCGCTCTGGATGTTGCACTATCTGAACCGCAGCATCATTTTCCCATTGCGCACGCGCACCACGGGCAAGCGCATTCCGTTGGCCATTGTGGGTTCCGCGATCTTCTTTAACGTGGTGAACGGTTTCACCAACGGTTACTACCTGGGCAGCCTCGGCGAGCCCTATCCGGAGAGTTGGCTGAGCGACCCTCGTTTTCTGGTGGGTTTGGCGATCTTCCTCACCGGCGCCTTCATCAATCTGCAATCCGATCAGATCCTGCTGAACCTGCGCAAGCCCGGCGAGACCGGCTACAAGATCCCCCGAGGAGGGTTATTCCGCTACCTTTCCTGTCCCAACCTTTTCGGCGAGATCGTCGAATGGGCTGGCTTTGCCGTCATGTGCTGGAATCTTCCCGCCCTCGGGTTTGCGGTGTGGACGGCTGCCAATCTTATTCCGCGCGCCCTGAGCCATCATCGCTGGTACCGCGAGCAGTTCGCCGATTATCCGCCTGAGCGGAAGGCGGTCGTGCCGGGCATCCTATAACCCGCAGCACCGATGTTGTCGATCTCCTGATCGACGACGACCAA
>JAGQXA010000091.1 GCA_020436865.1 Saprospiraceae bacterium
CTTGCGCGGCAGGTCGACCTCGAGCACGCGCACTTGCACTTGTTGCTGGAGCGAAACCACATCGGCCGGGTTCTTGACGAAGCGGTCGGCTAGCTGGGAGATGTGCACGAGTCCGTCCTGTTTGACGCCGATATCGACGAAGGCGCCAAAGTTGGTGATGTTGGTGACGATGCCGGGAAGGACCATGCCCGGGCGCAGGTCTTCCATCGTATGCACGCCGCGGGCGAACTCGAAAGGCTGGGCTTCGCCCCGGGGGTCGAGGCCCGGCTTGGCCAATTCCCGGAGGATGTCCTGCAGGGTCGGCAGGCCCGCTTCGGCGCTGACATAACGCGAAAGCTCGATCTTCTTTTGCAGTTCTGGGCGGCGGATGAGTTCGTCGACGGAGGCGCCGAGATCCCGGGCCATGCGTTCGACCAGAGGGTAGCGTTCGGGGTGTACGGCGGTGTTGTCGAGCGGATGCTCGCCCTCGCGAATGCGCAGGAAACCCGCACTTTGTTCGAAGGCCTTTTCGCCCATGCGCGGTACATTCTTGAGTTCCGTCCGCGAGCGGAAGGCCCCGTGTTCGGAGCGGTATTGTACGATATTGCCGGCCAGTGCCGGACCGAGGCCGGAAACGTAGGTCAGGAGGTGTTTGCTGGCCGTATTGAGATTGATCCCGACCGAGTTGACGCAGCTTTCCACAACGCGGTCGAGGCTTTCGCGCAGGCGGGTTTGATTGACATCGTGTTGATATTGCCCCACGCCGATCGACTTGGCGTCGATCTTGACCAGTTCGGCAAGGGGGTCTACCAGTCGGCGGCCGATGGAGATCGAGCCGCGTACGGTGACATCCTGGTCGGGAAATTCTTCGCGGGCCAGTTCGGAGGCAGAATAGATCGAGGCGCCGCTTTCATTCACCATAAATACCTGCACCGGGCGAGCGAATTCGATGGCCCGCACCAGATTCATGGTTTCGCGCCCTGCCGTGCCGTTTCCGATGGCAATCGCTTCGATCTCAAACTGGTCGACCCATTTCTGTAAGGTGGCGATGGTTTCCTCCACTTTGGCCTGCGGCGGATGCGGGTAGACGGTGGAGTGGCGCAGCAGGTCGCCCTTGCGATCGAGTGCGACCATCTTGCAGCCCGTGCGGAATCCCGGATCGAGTGCCAGCACCCGCATCGGACCGAGCGGCGGCGCCAACAGCAGCTGCCGCAGATTTTCGGCGAATACGCCAATGGCCTCCTCATCTGCCCGTTCTTTGGACCACTGCCGGAATTCGGTCTCGATGGAGGGCGCCAACAGGCGGGAATAGGCGTCGTGCAGGGCGATCTTCACCTGTTCCGTGCAGGGGCCGTAGCCTCGCAGGAAGAGTCGCTCGAGTTGATGCACGGTGGGTTCTTCCTCGGGGGCGATGCTCACCCGCAAGAAGCCCTCCTCTTCGCCGCGGCGGATGGCCAGCAGCCGGTGAGAGGGGCATTTCTGCAACACTTCGCTGAATTCGAAATAGTCGCGATACTTGGCGCCTTCTTCCTCTTTGCCGCGAGCTACCTTCGACTGTAGTACCGCGCCCCGGCGGAAAGCGGCCCTCGTCTTGTTCCGGGCCTTCTCGTCTTCGTTGATCCATTCGGCCACGATATCGCGGGCGCCCTGCAAGGCTTCGGCAACCGTGGGGACCTCGTCCGATAAATAGGATCCGGCCGCTCCTTCCGGATCGCGGTGTTTTTGCTCGAACAGGAGTTGGGCCAGCGGTTCGAGGCCTCGTTCGCGGGCCACGGATGCCCGCGTTTTCCGCTTCCGCTTGTAGGGCAGGTAGAGGTCTTCCAGCACGGTAGGGTCGAAGGTCTCTTCAATGCGGCGCCGCAGCTCGTCGGTGAGTTTTCCTTGCTCTTCGATCGAGTGAAGGATGGAATCCTTGCGCTTGTCGAGTTCCTCCAGCTTCTTGAGCTGCTGTTGGATCTCTGCGATCTGCACCTCGTCGAGCGAACCGGTCGCTTCTTTGCGGTAGCGGGCAATAAAGGGAATGGTGGCACCTTCCTTGAGCAGGCGGATCGTGCCGGTGATCTGCCGCGACGGCAGTTGCAGGGACTCGGCGATCAGTTGGGTGTGGACGTCGTTCATATCGTCCGGTAAAGGTAGCGAATATCTCGCGTCGGGCTTCTGCCGATCCAGATCAAAATCGCGTGAAAAATTGACAATTTAAGTATAAACCAATCAAATTGAATTGTGTTATTATCATTAAAAATAGTAAAACTATTATATTGCACTCCTAAATCACTATACCATGACCGCCATAGAATTCAATCAATCCTTCGAGTTGCACACTGGTTTCCTCCAGAACTATGCCCTGACGCTGACCAAGGATGCCGAGAACGCCAACGATCTTTTTCAGGAAACGGCCTATAAGGCCTACAAGTATCAGCGGATGTTCCGTTCGGGCACTAACATGCGGGCCTGGCTAACCACCATCATGAAGAATACCTTCATCAATCAGTACCGGCAGCGCCGGCGGCGCACGGTATTGCACGACGGTACGGAAAACACCTACTACCTCAACCAGGGTGAGATCGAGGTAGCCAATCAGGGTGAGGGCAACATCCTGATCCAGGAGCTGTCGGGGCTTATCGAGCAGCTGAGCCCGGAGAACCGCGTTCCCTTCCTGCTCCATTTTCAGGGATACCGCTACGAGGAGATCGCCCGGCAGTTGAACCTGCCGCTGGGCACGGTCAAGAGCCGCATCCATCTGGCCCGGAAGCGATTGCGGGAACAGATCCAGCAGCTCTATCAGACCGA
>JAGQXA010000603.1 GCA_020436865.1 Saprospiraceae bacterium
AGCTTGTTGCTCGTCGAACTCTTTCAGAACGAGCCCGGCTGATTTGGTCGGCTGTTGGCAAAGCATGCCTTCCCGGGGAGTCGCCTGAAAGTCAGGGAGATAGTTTATGTATTTAAAAAAATTATAATTTGTAAAGAATTGATAATCGAGCCAAAACAAAATGTTTGCCGATAGATCGATGAAAATGTTTTCGAAAATTTTGTTGGGGATAATTTGTCCGTCAGGCCCTTTTTGCCTACTTTTATCATCACATTGCCATCCAAGGCAAGCGACACAGAGCAAACACTTCTTTTGCAAATCACATGATCCAGGTTGGGTAACGAGGAAAAGGCGTCAGCGCCGTTCCGAGTTCGCTTTAAACCATACGCAGAGCCAACAAAGAGAAATTTCACTTATTTTAGTATCAGTAAGTTGAATAGGTCCCTGCTACGCTTGAGTAGCAGGGTTTTTCTTTTTCGGACTCCTCCCCTGCCCGGCTTTTGCTAACCAGCAATTTTCTATATTTGCGGCATTCTGCCGTAGAGCGGCAAACTCTAAACCCATTTTAATCTTTCTCGATATGAATTACGATCTGATAGTAATAGGCAGTGGTCCGGGCGGATATGTTGCAGCGATCCGCGCTTCTCAGTTAGGAATGAAAGTAGCGGTAGTAGAACGCGAATCGCTTGGCGGTATCTGCCTCAACTGGGGGTGCATTCCCACCAAAGCCCTGTTGAAGAGCGCCCAGGTGTACGAATACATCCAGCATGCCGAAGATTACGGCATTTCCATCAGCGGAGCCAAGGCGCAGTTCGAGAAAATGATCGAACGCAGTCGCGGAGTGGCCGACGGCATGAGCAAAGGGATCAACTTTCTGTTTCGCAAGAACAAGATCACGGTGATCAACGGCACGGGCAAGTTGCTGCGCGGGAAGAAGGTCGAGGTGACCGACGCCGAGGGCAAGAAGCAGGAATACAGCGCCGAACACATTCTCCTTGCCACCGGAGGCCGGGCCAAGGAATTGCCCTCCCTGCCCATCGACGGGAAGAACGTCATCGATTACCGCAAGGCGATGAGCCTCGAGAAACAACCCAAGAAAATGGTCGTGGTAGGCGCCGGCGCTATCGGCGTCGAATTCGCCTACTTCTACAACGCCATCGGCACGGAAGTGACGATCGTAGAGTTCCTGGAGCAGGGCCTGGTGCCCCGCGAAGATCCGGACATTTCGAAAGAGTTGGCCAAAGTCTACAAGAAAATGGGGATCAACGTATTGGCCAACACCTCGGTGGAAAGTGTCGATACCAAGGGTCGCGGGGTAACGGTCAAGGTCAAGAGCCGCAAAGACGGCAAGGAAGAAGAGATCAAGTGCGACGTGGTGCTCTCGGCAGCCGGCGTAACGCCCAACACGGAGAACATCGGCCTGGAAACGCTCGGGATCGCCATCGATAAGGGCATGATCAAGGTGGATGAGTTCTACCGCACCAACGTCGCCGGCATTTACGCGATCGGCGATGTCGTGCCCGGCCCGGCCCTCGCCCACGTAGCCAGCGCCGAAGGGATCATCTGCGTAGAGAAGATCGCCGGACAGAATCCGCATCCGCTCGACTACAACAACATTCCCTCCTGTACTTACTGCTGGCCCGAGATCGCCTCGGTCGGCTACACCGAACAGGCCGCAAAAGATGCCGGTTATGAGATCCGGGTAGGCAAGTTCCCCTTTACGGCTTCGGGCAAGGCCAAAGCGGCCGGCGCCAGCCAGGGTTTCGTCAAAGTCATCTTCGATGCCAAGTACGGTGAGTTCCTCGGCGCGCACATGATCGGCGCCAATGTCACCGAAATGATCGCCGAAGTGGTTGCCGCCCGCAAACTGGAGACGACCGGCCACGAGATCATCAAAGCGGTACACCCCCACCCCACCATGAGCGAAGCGGTGATGGAAGCGGCCGCCGCTGCGTACGACGAGGTGATACATCTTTGATTAGTTCTTGGATCTTGGTAGGCCTACCAAGATCCAACATCCAAGATCCAAGAACTACCCAAAGATCGACAACAACTTTTCCAGCGCCCTTTCCAGGAAGCGTTTATCCTCCGTGATGATCTCGGCGCTGCCCGACATTTGCTGGCGGAACACGAGGTCCTGGCCGAAGCTGGTGCGCAGGCCTGCCGGCAGGCCGATCTTGACGAAATATTCGTCGTTTTGCGGGAGCAAGGCCTTGCTCTCCACCACCCCTTCCACATAGCCGAACTCCTGGAACGGATAGCTGTCGAACTTGATGATGACCCGCTGTCCGGTCTGCACCTTGCCGGAACCGGCGATGGGTAGCATAACTTCCCCGATGATGTTGTCGAACTCCTGAAACGGCAGGATGGCCAACACCTTATCGCCCTCGTTGACGTATTGTTGTTCGCGGCGCAGGTTGTAAAAAGAAACCATCCCTTCGGTCGGCGCCGACAGCAGGTATTTCTGCTTCCAGGCGGCCACTTCTCCGCTGAGCTTCGACAAACTCTGCCGCAGGGCCTGGTAGCGGTTCATATTGCCGGCCCGGAATCCCTGCTGAATGGCCAAGATCTGCACGTTCAGATCGGAGATCTCCTGTTTTTCGTCGGAAATGTCGCCCTCGATGCGGGCGATTCCCTGCTCTTTGTCGATCAGGTCTTTGCGGGCCTGGTCGAGGCGGTCGAGGTCGCTCAGGTCGCCGTCGTACTGCTTGTGGTAGAGCTCGAACTGTCGCTGCGCCAGCAGCCGGGCCTCGTTGGCTTTATCCAGTTCGACGTTCAGCGCCTTGATGCCCTCCTCGATCTGCCGGATCTGGCTCTTAAGCTGGCGGGTCGACTTGCGGTCGTAGTTTGTGTTTTTGGTGAAGGAAAAATCCTGGTACAGCTGCACGAAGGAAGCATAGTCGGATTGCATTTCACCGAGTTGCAGGGTGCGGTCGGGTTCGTAGGAGAGAAAGGCATCCTGGTCGAAGCCCTGCAGCAGTTGCAGGTCTGCCTCGAGTTTGAGCACGTCTTCGTAGGTCGCTCCGCTGGCGATCACTGCCAGGATGGCATTTTGCTGAACGGAGTCGCCGTCTTGCACCAACACCCGGGAGATATACCCGTCGGTCTTGGCGAAGATGGGCACCGGTGGTTGCAGCGTCGTCAGGGTCAGTTTCGAGCTGACCTTGTCGGGGTATTTGAAATACCAGCTCAACGCCCCCAACACCACCAGCGAGATCAGGACAACGGTCGTGCCCCATTGCACGATCCAGGAAGGGGGCGTCCCCAGGATCTCCTGCACTTCCTCGCTCCGGATCACGCGCTTATCTTCCATGGATAAATGAATTGATTTTCTTAACTAATTCTCTTTCAAGACCCTAGCTCCAGTTGATTGCGCAAGAGGTGATAGTAGGCGCCTTGCTGCCGGCTGAGATATTCATGCGTACCCCGTTCGACTACCTCTCCGTTCTCCAGCACGATGATCTGATCGGCATTCATCACGGTGCTGAGGCGGTGGGCGACGATGACGAGGGTTTTGCGCGACAGGAACTCGGCCAGGTTTTCCATGATCACCATTTCGTTATAGGCGTCGAGGGCGTTGGTGGCCTCGTCGAAAAAGAGGAATTCCGGGTCTTTGTAGATAGCCCGGGCGATCAGGATCCGCTGTTTCTGGCCCTGGCTAAGCCCTACCCCATCCGCTCCGATACGGGTATTGTACCCCAGCGGCAGCGACTCGATGAAGCTCTGGATATTGGCCATGCGAGTGGCGTAGAACAGCCGCTGATCGTCGACGATCTCGTCGCCCAGGCCGATGTTGCGGGCGATGGAGTCGGAGAAAAGGTAGCCGTCTTGCAAGACGGAGCCGCATTTACTGCGCCAGAGACGGCTCTGGAAATTGTTGAGGTTGATATCGCCCAGCTTGATGGCCCCTTCGGTCGGCTGGTAGATGTTAAGCAGCAACTTGAGCAGGGTGGTCTTGCCGCTGCCGCTGGAACCCACGACGGCTGTCGTTTTGCCTTTGGGGAAGGTCAGGTCGAGCTCTTTCAGGATCAGCGGCGAGCCCGGGCCGCCGTACTGGAAGCTGACCCCTTCCAGGCGCAGGTCGCCGACCTCGGGCAGGATGGTGATCTTCTCGGCCGGGTTTTCCTCGTTTTCCCGCTGATGGATCTCGTTCATCCGCTCCAGGCTGATCTTGGCATCCTGCGCCGATTTGATGAATTCCACCAGTTGGTTGATCGGAGCGTTGAGCTGGCCGAGTATGTACATGACCGCGAGCAGCACGCCAATGGTCAGACTGCCTTCGATCACGGCCTTGGCGGCGAACACGATGATCAGGATATTCTTGAGTTCGTTGAGGAGTTGGGCGCCCAGGCGTTGCCGCTGGTCGACCGCCAGGTAGCGCATGCCCACGCGAAACAGCTTTGCCTCGGTGCGCTCCCATTCCCAACGCTTCTGGGTTTCGGCGTTGTGGAGTTTGATCTCCTGCATGCCGCCGATCAGTTCGATCAATTTTCCCTGGTTTTCGGCCGCCTGATCGAAGCGCTTGTAATCTAGTTCTTTACGCACCTCCATGAAACGCAGGACCCACATCAGGTGCAGCATGGTACCTGCCAGGAAGATGAGGAAGATGGTCAGGTCGAAATACAGCAACACCAATCCCATCAGCAAGATGCTGATCGAAGAAAAGACCGTAACGAGGCTGGAGGTGGTCAACAGTCGCTCCACCCGCTCGTTATCGTAGATGCGCTTCAGCAGATCGGTCGTCATTTTCTGATCGAAAAAGCGGATCGGAAGCCGGACGATCTTGATCAAAAAGTCGGAAATGAGGTTGATGTTGGCCCGTACGCCCAGGTGCAGCAGGATCCAGCTTCGCAGGTGTTCGACCAGCATCTGGCTGAGGAAAAGCACCGACCAGGCCAGCAGAATTAGCAGCACGAAGTCGAAATCCTGGCTGTTGACCCCCTCGTCGACCATGGCCTGTATGAGAAAGGGGAAAAGCAATTGCAGGATCACGGTGACGGCGAGCCCGAGCAC
>JAGQXA010000604.1 GCA_020436865.1 Saprospiraceae bacterium
GCATTGCCAAAGCTGCGGTCGGTTTTGATCACTTTCCGGGCATCCAGGTAGGACGCTTGTACTCCATTTTGGCGGAGCAGTTGGGAAATGAAGAAGGCGGAATTGCGTTCGCCAAAGCTGAGGACATAGTCCATGGTCCGATCCGAAGCTTCGCGAACCAGAAAAATGCCATAGAGCAGGTTCTTCAGAACCTCATGATTTTCATCGAGGCGCGGCAATACCTCTTTCCTATAGTCATCGTTCAACAATGCCTTAGCGGTCGATTGATGTCGTTCCCGAAATTCGGAAAAATGTTCCAGATAACGATCGTCTCCCTTCGCCGCCAATTGCGCCATGAGAATGAGATTGTCGGTCACTCCGCCGAAGGCTGAAAAGACGACCGTAAATTTTTCGCCTCTGGCATAGTACTCTTTGAGCAATTGAACGATCCCTTCGATGCGTTCCGGGGAGGCTACCGAGGAACCCCCAAATTTTAGCACTTTCATGGTTGCAATTTCGTTCCTGGTTCCGGAGATCCGATTTGACATGGCCCTCTCGGCAAAAAGGGTATAGGAGAGGTATTATTAGATCAGGTAGGGCTTATTTATTGGTCGAACAAAGCCGGCCACTTGTAATAAAGGGCCAAAGCTATGGCTTTTTTGGAAAAAATGAAACGGTAGGACTGCGTTCAGGCCGATAGGATCAGGCGCAGCTTCTCCTCTTCCTTAGCGCGCATCGCGCGCACTTCATCCGGACTCTTATCGCCATAGCCACACAGATGCAGAACACCGTGGATCATGACCCGAAGCAGTTCGTGGTGGAAAGGCACCTCGAATTCCAAGGCGTTCTCGCGTACGCGGTCGATGCTGATAAACAAGTCGCCCTCGATCTGGGGTGGGGAAGAGTAGGGGAAGGTAATAATATCGGTCAGCGTGTCGTGCTGCAAGTACTCGACATTGATGGCATGCAGGTAGTCATCGGAGCAAAAGATAAAGTTGAGCTGCAAGAGGACATGCTCTTCCTGTTCAATGACCGCTTCGATCCAGGCAGCTACTTCTTCCGGCCGTTCCAGATCGAACTCGATCTGCTCGGAATGGAAATCGATCCCAACTTGCTCTTCGGGGGTATCGGGAGCCGGCATTATCTTATTGGAAAAGGTGAGGAGGAATTTCCTGGGGAAGGAGATCAGATCTTGAAATCCATTTCAACCGTACTACCATTGTTGGTAAACCTCAAGCGGTCGCACAGGGTACGCATCAAAAAGACCCCGCGACCGCCACATTTCAGCAGATTGTCAGGGTGGGTTGGATCGGGCAGGTTTCGGTAATCGAATCCTTTGCCCTGATCGGAGACTCGGAAGGAAAGCTTGTCTTTACACTTCTTGAGCTCGAGTTCGACGGTTTTGCTGTGATCGTTGCGATTACCGTGGCGAATGGCGTTGGTGACCGCCTCGGTTACGCTGACTAAGATATTCCCGTAAATGTCTGGATTGAGTTGGTACTTGTGGACCAAATTTTCCACAAAATGCTCTACCTCATTGACGCTTCGGGGGTCAGAACTCAGTTTTCTTCTCAGCATAATTGGAACGAACTAATTAATCCGGTTGTGTTTATTGTTTGCCCATACATGAATGAATACGGGAAATTCCGAATGCCTTTTTCAGGCTCAAGCAATGAAGCTGTGCTAGTGTGATTGGATAGTTCGTGGGAAGAGCAGCAAACAGAGGGCAAGTTCGGAATTTTTTCAATGCGTGTCAAGCCCTTGACACACAGAAAAGAAAACGCGCCAGCCGGGTAAAAAGTTCCCGGCCGGCGCGTTGGTGTATTCTTAACAAAAAGCTTAGCTATTCTTAAGCGAACGGTAGTATTCTTCGACCAGGAATTTGTAGTACGGTTTCAGAGAGGGCGACACGGTGCGGTACAGTTCGATCTCTGCTTCCCGCTTGCGGATGTATTCCTCCAGAGAGGGCGGGAGTTCGCGTTTGTATTCGCCGGCGGTTTTTGACTTTCGCTTGTTATCCATTTCCCGTTCGCGTTCGGCACGCTCATGTTCGAGCAAACGGGTGAGCACCTCTTCTTGTCGTTTGAGCATTTCGTTGGTCAGTTGCTTGTTGACCAGTTCTGTTTCGATCTTATTCATTTGATCGATCATGTCCTGCAGTTCCTTAGAGCCCTGCCCTCGCTGTTGCAACTCCTGCTGCTTTTCTCGCAGGGCTTGCCGGATTGCAGCCTGCCGGGCAGCCATTTCGGCAAATTCCTTACTACCCATCTTTCCGCCCTTTTCCAAACCCTGTTTCATTTGCTTCATATCCTGGTTCAACTCCTGCTGCCCCTGAGATATCTTATCTTTCGGCACTTTGCCGCTTTTTCCCATACCACCGGGATTATTACACATCTGGTTGCCGGCCATCATGCCCGACATCTGTTGCTGCATCTGGTTCATCACCTCGCTGAGCATTAGTGCCAGGTCGTTCACGTTTTTCATGACCCGTTGTTGGTGATCGCTGGCCTGCGGTTTCTTGCGATCTTCCAGATAAGAAATACCGTCGCGCATGTTGGACTTGATGTCGCTGACCTTCTCCGTCACGTAGCTTTCGATCTGGAAGACTCGTTTGCTCAAGGCCTGCAAGCTATCTTCGATCAGCCGGAAGTCGTCTTTCAGCTTGAATTGCTGTTGAACCAGGTCGACATAGCGGGGCGTATTGATCTCCGCAGCGCCGAAATCGGCGATCAGGTCTTCCTGATCAAAGGAAAGAGCCACCAGGTTTTCCAACAATTGCCGCAGGGCATCCATGTCTTCCATCATTTGATCCATGGCCTGCGACTGCATGTTCATCGACATCGATTGGGCCATTTCGCGCATTTTCTGGGAAGCGTTCTTTTGCTTCTGGGAAGCATTCTTATTTTGTTGCTGCTGCAGTTGTTCCTGGCTGTCGTTCAGGTCCTGCTCGATATCTTCCATCTTCTCTTTCTGATCTTCCAGTTCTTTCGGCTGTTCGAGCTCTTCGTTCTTTTCCTTGATCTCGTCCATCTTCTCCTGGATCTCATCGAACTTCTCGTTGATATCTTCCTGCTTTTCCTCCAGTTCCTCCTGCGGCAATTCTTCTTCGCGGGTCTGCTCGCTCAGTTCTTCTTGTTCGGTGGCCAGTTCTTCCAGTTTTTCGATGGCCTGTTCCATTTCATGCTCGAGTTCGAGCTGTTTGAAGAGTTCGAGCATGCGATCGAGTTCGAGTTCCAGTTCTTCATCGTTAAACTCGAAATCCTCCATCATTTCCAGCGCGCCGTCCTTTTCCAATTCATCCAGCAACTCCTGGATCTGCTCCATCAGTTGCTGCATCTCCTCGCTCATGACCTCTTCGAAGAGCTTCTGGATCTGCTCCTGCTTTTGTTGGATATCTTCGCTGGTCTTCGAGAATTCCTTCTGGTTCTCCAGGTTCTCTTCATAAGCTTGCTTGGCCTGCTGGATCTGTTGCTGCAGTTCCTTCTGGCGATCGAGGAGTTTCTCCAGTTCCTTGCGATTTTGCCAGTTCAGGTCTTTTTCCTGCAAGAGCTTTTCCCGGAGTTCCTTCATTTCCTGTTGCACCTTCCGGCTTTCTTCCAGAGCTTTCCGCAACTGATCTTTTACCTGTTCGTCGTTCTCTTCGGCCATGGCCTCGAACTCCTCTACGGTCGGTTTGGCGTAGACCATCAGGCTCGTTCGCGAAGACTTACTGCCATTGACGCCATCGTTGTCGAACACCTCGAAATAGTACGTCACCTGATCGCCCGGATCCAGTTGTAGTTCTGCCAGGTCCCAAGTATGCGAGTATTGCGCCTTCTTGCCGGCCGGCTTACTCAGTTTAACCGATTGCAATTCGCCTTCCTTGCCGTCTTGTTTGCGCACCCGATAGTGGAAGGCCAGCTGCAGCAAGCCATAATCGTCGGATGCTTCTCCGATGAAGTAGAGCACTTTGCTATCCAGGCTATCCTGGAATTTTTCGACCTGGATCGCCGGATACTGGTCGGGGATGACCGTCAGCGAATAACCAATGCTGTCGGCCTTCGGCAGATCGTCGTTGGACAGGTAGAGCATGTATCCGCGATCGCGCATGGCGCGGCGCTTCAAGGTAAAGAGCTCGTCGGAGAAGCGTTTGGCCTCTACCAACTCTTCTTCGCCCGTAAACCGAAGGGAGATCCGATCGGTATTCTGAGAGTTGAACACCCAGTCGATCTGAGTACCGATCGGCACTACCACATCGCCGATATTGTCGATCGACTCGTCGGCGCGCTGGGTATAGGCCGGATAATCGAGCTTTACTTCGAAGCCGACGATATTGGGCTTTTTCAAGACTTCCAGGGTGTATTCCGGACTCTTGACATCTACGGAAAACAAGCGAAAGCCAACCGACTCCTGCACTTTATTGAAGCGATAGGTAAATGTTTGTTGATCTTCCTTACTGAGCCGATACTGGTAGTCATCGATCTCGATAAACACTTCGTTGGGCAACACTTCTCCATCAACTTTTACCACCAGAGGATAGTCTTCGAACTGCACGACCGAAAGGTCGTCCTGATCCACCTGAAAGTGGAAGGGCGCCGGTCGTTCGAACTCTTTGTTATTGTGGATCAGCCGATTGGTACTGTCTTTGATCAGACTGGGAGCTGTCAGAAAGACCAGCAGCAGCAATAGGAGCGGCGGCAAGGCATAGCGCAGATACTTTCGGTTCCGAGAAAGGTCGATCGCATTCTTGAACGGAACGAGTTTGATGGATTCCGACTTTTGGTCGATGCTGGCCAGAATGAGTTCCCGGCCTTCCTGCTGGTTGGCCTGGCTCCTAAGTTGCAGAATGTTCAGTAGCTTATCCTTGACATCCTGGAAATGATTGCCGATGATCAGGGCGGCTTGTTCGTGAGAGATCACCTTGCCCAATTGAAAATAGTGCAGCAAAGGCACGATCACCCAGTTGCCCAGGGCCAGCAGGCTTATCCCGACGAAGGAGTAGAAGAGCACTTTCCGCGGCGTTGGCGGAAAAAAGAAATAATGCTCCAGAAAATTGATCCCCAAGAAGAGGAGCAAGATCAGCCCTACGCTATATAAAGATCCCCGGATGAGTTGATTCACATAGAACTTCCGGATGAACTGGTCGAGTTTCTGAATGAGTAGTCGGTAATTATCTTGACGTTCCATTTTCTACTATTTGATCGCTTTTCCTGTCCTCGTACAAGAGACAAAACATTTAACCAACAGCTGCCTGCCATAGTTGCAAGAGCCAAGCCATTAAGTTAACGGAAATCGGTTCATTTGGATTGGCGGAGAGCACGAAAAATAGCCAAGTTCCGGCGGAATGTCAACCGGGCAACCGTTAAAAGGATCATTGTCCGGGAAATTCCTGATATATATTCAGTAGTTCCGGGTCGGTTTCGCTTTCCTTGATCGTTGCGATGATCTTCTCCAGTTCGCGGATCTTGGCCTGCAGATCGGATCGCGTCGCGCTGGACGTCGCATCTTCAGCTCGGTACGACAAGATGGCGTGCAGGTCGTTCACCGTTTTGGTGGCGCCGAGACGGCGGATCGTAGTCTGGTTCATATCGGTGGCGATCCCTTTCAGGAACATAGCCGATTCCAGCACGAACGCCGGCTCTGCGTGGACCGATAGTTCCAGATAATTGCGGATCAGTTCGATCACCGCGAAGCCATCCACTTCGCTCCATCGTCCGTTGAAATATTCCAGAAAGCTCGGATCTCCAGAAGCCACAAAGATCTCTTCGATCAGGCTTCGGATCAGGTCGCTATTTGTCTCCTGCATTGTTTTGGCCACCGAAACTGCGGTTTCCAGGTCGATCGCAAAGATCGCCTCCAGGGCGGTATAGACCACTGCATCGGACGGATCCTCTTCCATTGCCGTACGAGCCAGGGGGATGTCGGAGACATCGCCATTTTGTCCGATCTTTTCGAATGCGGCGATTCGCACGTTGGCATTCGGATCCTCCAGAGCCAACCGGCGCACTGTTTGCAGCACCTCTTCCGAGGAGTCGCTATTTTCAATTCCCTTTGCCCGTAGCATCCAGAACGGATCTAGCATGGCCTTTCGGAAAACGCGTTTTACCCCGGCGCCCGTTTCATATTCGATGGCTTGCAGTGCATCGTACTTATCCTGAAACTGCGAGCTATGTTCGAACTGGTAGATATACTCATCGACCGTTCTGCTTTCACTGCGCTCACAGAGCAACACCCGATCGGCCTCGAACTGGATCAGTTCCGGTTTCTCCGGCAATTCGAAACTAAATACCTGCCGGCGATTAATCATTTCCACTTGTTCCCGGTGAATTTCCCCACCCGGCAGATAGAAGTCGATCGCAGCCGGGATTCGAAACACCGCCCGCATAGCGGAGGGATCCTGTGTTTGTTCTACGGTAACACTAGCCGTTAGGGAAGGCGCATCGTAGCGATATTGGATATCGAGCTTTGGGTGACCTTCATCGAAGAACCACTGGTCGAAGAACCACTGTAGATCCATTCCGGTCACGTCTTCAAAGGCCAGCCGCAGCTCATCCGCTTCTACGGCGGTGAAGGCATTCCGGGTAAGGTACAGGTGCAGACTATTCCAGAAGGCTTCATCGCCGACCAGATGCCGGAGCATGTGCAATACCAGTCCCCCTTTGTTGTAACTGTGCTGGTCGAACATATCTTCCTTATCCTCGTACCCATAGTGGATCAGCGGGTGGAGATTGAAACCGGTCGACAACACATATTCGCTCCGTTGATCGACCAAATGGTAATCGGCCTCGTCCTTGCCGAA
>JAGQXA010000605.1 GCA_020436865.1 Saprospiraceae bacterium
ACCAGCAACCGGAAAATCCATTCGCGCGCATCTTGTCCCTGCTCCTGCTCGTAGCCGGCGCAGTGATCGTATCCCGCTTTCTGCTCCTCTTGCGGCCCTTTGTGTTCGTGAGCCTCCTGGTGCTGGGGATGCTGGCCTGGCTCGGATATCGCCTCTACGAACGACGACGGGAACGGCGGGAAGCGGAGGCTTTCGCCACGAGCGTGCAGGGCATCATTCAACGACGCCTGCGCGAATGTGAGACCGGCATCGCGGCCAATTCTGCCGAGATACAGGAAATTACCGCGACGGTCAAGGAACTTGAACGGGAGTTGCTGGAACTGGACGGCGCCTCTGAAGAAAAGGTGCGCGAAACCCGCCGCCTGATCGAGGCCTTCCAGGCCGAAAAGAAGCTACGAGAGGCTAAGCTGGCCTTCCTGCAAACGGCGCTGCAGCGCCTGCATATCCTGGAGCACAACTACCGGCTCTCGGCGACCATCGTCGAGAAACAGGAACAGCTCAAGCGCCTGCAGGAAAAGAACTACGAAGATCTGGCCAATCTCGAAGAGTTGCGTTCCAATATCGAATACGACCGGGCCTATCTGGAAACGCTCGACGAACTGTCGACCCGCATGATCGGATCGCAGTCGATCAACGACGTGCGGGCCCTGCGGCGCGAGCTCGACACCATGACCCGCGAGTTGAACGATAAAGACGCCGATTGAGGTATGTATCGACTGTTCCCATTGATCCTCTTGCTCCTGACCGCGACCGTCGCCTGCCGGCATCGCCCGCCGGCCGAGCCCCGAAAATACCTTTTCCTCGGGCATCCGTACGCCTGGAGCGGCTCCGGCGACCGGATGGATGCGCGCGTCGAGCGCCTGCCGTTCGACGACTACGATCAGATCTGGCTGGGCGGAGATGTGTGCGCCCGCACCACCGAACGCCAATCGACCCTCGGGCATTTGGATAGCCTCCTCGGGATCCGCGCCGGCAAGGTGCACTGGGCCTGGGGCAACCACGACGAAAAGTTCGGCCATCCGGAGTACATCACCCGCCGCACCGGTCGCCCCTCGTATTATGCGGCCTACCGCGACGGGCTTTGCATGCTGGTGCTCAATACCAATCTCTTTCAATGGCCTTCGGCCCATCCTGGCGATTCCATCTGCGGAGCTTTGGAAGAGCAGTACGAACTCGTTCGCCGCCTGGCCGATACCATTCGGGAGTCCTCCCACTTGGTCGTGCTGCACCACTACGGCCTGCTCACGAGCGAACAGACGGCCGGACGATATGCGATGGATACCGTGTTCAACTACTATCAACCGGGTCTGAAAGTGCGCTGCGAACCGCCGACGGATACCTTCGCCAACCGGATCTATCCGCTGTTGGCGAGGGTGCAGAAAAAAGGGGTGCAGGTGGTATGCGTAGGCGGCGACATGGGTATGCGCGCCAAGAAGTTCGCCTTTCGGACAGGAGAGGGGATCTGGTTTCTCGGCGCCGGCATCAACAATGGGGTGCCGGAATGGCACCGGCCGGACTACCTGACCAATTTCGATCCGGATCAGTTGCTGATCTTCCGGCATTGGCCCGAACGCGGCAAGTTGGAATGGGAATTCGTGGAGCTGGGGGAGATCGGGAACGGAGAATAGCGTTCCGACCGCGGGAAGTGGTCGGAACGCTAAGAAAAGACCTACTGCTGGCTATACTGCTGCCAGTCCGTCGTGAGGTAATGCTCGTCGCCGATGAAGGTCAGTTCCTTCATCAGGCCGCCGACATCCTTATAGCCCGGCGAGGTGGTGATGATCTCGAAATCTTCGTTGAGGTAGACGATGGAAGGGTACGACATCCGGCCCTGCAGGAGCTGAACGGCCAGTTCGTGCACACCCCGGCGCCCTTGATCGACCCATTTGAAGGTGTAATCGCGGAAGTTGATGTCTTCTTTCTGCTCGGCGTCGAGTTTGACGGCGTAGAACTTGTCCTTCAAAAAGGCCTGTACGCCTTCGTCGCTGAAGGTACTCTTATCCATGCGCTTGCACCAGCCGCACCAATCGGTATAGACGTCGACCATGATCTTCTTCGGCGATTTGGCGCTGGCGGCTACGGCCTCATCCCAGGTGTACCATTTGAATTCGGCATCAGCAGCTGCGGACTCCACAGCGGTTTCGGCAGCGGCCTTGTCCGGACGAACGACGAAGGAAAAGATCAGGGCGGCGAGCAAAAGGAGAGCGGCAAAAGGTAGGATACGTTTCATGTCTGGAATTATTTGAAAATGATCGCGGTCGATAGTACACCGCTTCAAAAATACCGCTAATACCCGGGATTGATCGCTCTGCCGGATGATTTAAGATACCTTTAACTAAAGATCGCCCGGACCATAACTTTTTGCCGGTCCCCGCGTTTACCAAGCGAAATCGAACCGTATGAAGAAGGTTGTCGTTGCCGTAGGAGGCTCCAGCGGCGCCATTTACGCCAAGGTTTTGTTCGACCGCCTGGTCCAATTGCAGGATCAATGGTCGGCCGTAGGGGTCGTAATGAGCCCGAACGCCCGCTTCAACTGGAAGTTCGAGTTGGAGCAGGAAGATTATGGCGAATATCCGTTTGATTTTTACGAAAAGAACGACTTCATGGCGCCCTTTGCCTCCGGTTCGGCCCGCTATGACACGATGATCGTCTGCCCTTGCTCGATGGGCCTGCTCGGCCGGATCGCCGCCGGTATTTCGAACGACCTGACCACCCGGGCCGCCGACGTCGTGCTCAAGGAACGGCGCCGCCTCATTCTGGTGCCGCGCGATACGCCCTACAGCCTCATTCATCTGGACAACATGCGACAGATCACCCTGGCCGGCGGCATCATTTGCCCGGCCAGTCCGTCGTTCTACAGCAAACCCCGCGATTTCGAAGCCCTCGCCGCAACCGTCGTCGACCGCGTGCTCGATCTGGCCGGGTTCGAGTTGGATTCGTACCGGTGGGGGGAGAGGGGGTGATTGGTTAATTGGTTAATTGGTTAATTGGTTAATTGGTTAATTGGGGGATTGGTTAATTAGTTTATTGGGCCCAATCCCCCAATTAACCAATCCCCCAATCAACTATTTAACCCTATCTTTGCCACCCAAATAAATCATCATGATGAACAAACTTCGAATTTTCCCGATTTTTTTCGGTCTGTGTGCCACGGTCGGCCTGCAGGCGCAAAACCTGAATACTTTTATGGATTCCGTTAGTTACAGCCTGGGCGTATTGGTTGCCCAAGACCTCAAGAGCCAAGGGTTTGACGACATCAACCCCGAAGCCTTTTCACAGGCGCTGGCCGACGTGATGAACGGCCGCGAATTAAAAGTAGGCGAAGAAGAGGCCTCCATGGTCTTCCAAACCTACGCCATGCAAAAGCAGGAAGAGAAGAACAAGGCACAAAAGACCTTTCTGGAAGAGAACGCAAAGCGCGAGGGCGTCACGACGCTGCCCAGCGGCCTGCAGTACGAGGTGCTGAAAAAGGGAGAAGGCGAAAGCCCGAGTGCAACCGATAAAGTGACCGTGCACTACCACGGTACTCTGATCGACGGTACCGTATTCGACAGCTCGGTCGAGCGCGGCGAACCGGCAACCTTCCCCGTGAACGGCGTGATCAAAGGCTGGGTCGAAGCCCTGCAGCTGATGCAGGTGGGCGACAAGTGGAAGCTGTTCATTCCGTCGGAGCTGGCCTACGGCTCGCGCGGCGCCGGACAGGTGATCGGACCGGGCGCGACCCTCGTCTTCGAGGTCGAGCTGCTCAGCATTAACTAAGCAGGCCGATACATGCGGATCGACATCATCACCGTGCTGCCGGAATTGCTGGAAGGGCCCTTCCGGCATTCCATCCTCAAACGCGCCAGCGACAAAGGGCTCTTGGACGTGCAGGTGCACGACCTTCGAGCCTTCGGTCTGGGCAAACACCGGCAGGTCGACGACTACCAGTTCGGTGGCGGGGCCGGCATGGTGATGATGGCCGAACCCCTGGCCAACTGCATCGAGCAACTGCAAGGGGAACGTACTTACGACGAGATCATCTTCATGACCCCCGACGGGCAGCGCCTGGAGCAACAAACGGCTAACCGCCTGTCGATGAAGGAGAATTTGATGATCCTCTGCGGACATTACAAGGGCATCGACGAGCGCATCCGCGAGCATTTCGTGACGCTCGAGATCTCGATCGGCGACTACGTCCTGTCCGGCGGCGAACTGCCGGCAGCCGTGCTGGTCGACTCGATCGGCCGGCTGATACCCGGGGTGCTCAACGACGAAACCTCGGCGCTCTTCGATTCCTTCCAGGATCGTCTGCTGGCTCCGCCGGTCTATACGCGTCCGGCCGAATTCCGTGGCTGGGCCGTACCCGATATTCTGCTTTCCGGCCATCAGCAGGCCATTGACGATTGGCGGTACGAACAGTCGCTGCAGCGCACCCGCGAGCGGCGACCCGATCTGCTCGACGACGAAGCGTAGCTTCGGAATGGCATTCGGATACTCCAAGAAATAAATACTACCCCATTTCCGTTGTAAGAAATGGTTGCTCAACAGGAAGGTTAACCGACAGGAATATCAATGCAATGAGAAGATTACCGCTCCTAGCCCTGGCGCTATTGCTCGGCAGTGTCTCGGGGATCGCCCAGATCCCGTTCCAGAATCCCTCTTTCGAAGGCGACGAACCGCAAGACGCCACCGTGCCGGCGGGTTGGTTTCCCTGTAAGGAAGGCACGACGCCCGATAT
>JAGQXA010000092.1 GCA_020436865.1 Saprospiraceae bacterium
AAAAGAAGCTTTTTCATAGGGTCTTGTGTTTGAGGCGCGGGGAAGCGCCGGGTTATTAGATGCTCCTAAGAAACGAATTTTTTCCCGGGATTGGTATCTTTATAATGGACGGAACCCTTGTATGGCTCCACCCGTCAAAAAATCTGACCTATGAGACCACTTATCCTCCTACTCTCATTTCTTTGTATGACTCCCATCTTTTCCCAGCCGTTTCAACCTATCGCCGATCCGGCTGCCGTGGTCGCCGAGGGCAATGCCCGCTTTACCGTGCTGACACCCCAGGTGATCCGCCTGGAATACGCGGCCGACGCCCGGTTCGAGGATCACGCCTCCCTCACCTTCACCGACCGCCGGCTACCGGTTCCGAAATTCACTACCGCCCGCCGTAACGGACAATTGACGATCAAGACCGACCGCCTGGAGCTTTCCTACCGAATCGGTTCCGGAGAGTTTTCGGCTGCTAACCTGCAGATCCGGTTCGATCGCGATGGCCGTTCGGTGGTCTGGAAACCCGGCACGCCCGATACCGGCAACCTGCAGGGCACCACGCGCACACTCGACGGCTTCAACGGGGTCGACTACCATTGGCATAACGAGGACTATGCCATGGAAATGGACCCCGGTCTCGTTTCCCGAAACGGCTGGGTGCTGGTCGACGACAGCGAGCGGCCCCTGTTCGACGATTCCGATTGGCCCTGGGTGATGCCCCGACCGGAAAAAGAGGTTCAAGACTGGTACTTTTTCGCTCACGGCAGCGATTACAAACAGGCGCTCTACGACTTTACCCGGATCGCCGGGAAGATACCCATGCCCCCGAAATATGCCTTTGGCGTATGGTGGTCGCGCTATTGGGCCTACACCGACCGGGAATTCCAGGAACTCGTGGAGGAATACGCCCGGCACGACCTGCCCCTGGATGTACTGGTGATCGACATGGATTGGCACCTGACCGAAGATCGCGACTGGTACCAGAACGGCCTGCGGCAAAAAGACCAGGCCGGCGAACGCTATGGCTGGACGGGCTTCACCTGGAATCCCATTTTCTTTCCCGACCCCGAAGGTTTCCTGCGATGGACCGACGAGCAAAAACTGCAGACTTGCCTCAATCTGCACCCCGCTTCAGGCATCCAGACGCACGAAGCGATCTATCCCGAATTTGCCAGGGCCATGGGCATGGACCCGGCCTCCGGTAAGTACGTGCCGTTCAATATCGTGGACAAGAAGTACGCCCAAACGTATTTCGACCTCCTCTTACATCCTTACGAGGAAATGGGGATCGACTTCTGGTGGCTCGATTGGCAGCAGTGGAGCACCACCTCGCTCAAGGGCGTTAACCCTACCTTCTATCTGAACTACGTGCACTTCAGCGACATGGAGCGGCAGAATAAGGTGCGGCCGCTCCTCTATCATCGCTGGGGCGGGATCGGCAACCACCGCTACCAGATCGGCTTTTCCGGCGACACCGACATCAACTGGCCGGTACTCGACTACATGCCCTATTTTACCGCCACGGCGGCCAATGTCGGTTACGCCTATTGGAGCCACGACATCGGCGGTCACCACAACGGCACGCTGGAAGACAAAAAAGATCCGGAACTCTACACGCGCTGGGTGCAATTCGGCGCCTTCAGCCCCATTTTCCGGACGCATTGCACCAAAGACGGCGATATCGAACGCCGCATGTGGACCTATCCGTCCGAGTACTTCGAAGCGATGCGCAAGGCCGTACACTGGCGCTATTCGCTCTTCCCCTATCTCTACACCGAAGCGCGCAAGACCCACGACTCGGGCACGGCCTTTTTCCGGCCGCTCTATTACGATTTCCCAGGCTTTTCGGAAGCTTATGACCATTCCCAGGAATACCTGTTCGGCGACGACCTCCTCCTCGCGCCGATCACGGAAAAACGAGCGGGCGCGCTGACCATCGAGCAAACCATCTGGTTGCCGCCCGGGAGGTGGATCGACTGGGAATCCGGCGCCGTCTTCGAAGGCGGGCAGACCATCCGCCGGCCCTACACCCTCGACGAGATCCCCGTTTTCGCCCGGGAAGGCGCGATCATACCCCGGCAACCTAAGATGCACCGTATCGGCGAAAAAGCCATCGATCCGCTCATCCTGCAGATCTTTCCCGGAGAGGAAGGAGGACTGCGGCTCTACGACGATGCCGGCAACGACCAGGGTTATCTGAAGCAGGAATACACCTTCACACCCATTCGCTTTACCCGGGAAGGGCGCAAGCTGACCGTGACGATCGAACCCATGGAAGGTTCGTTTGACGGAATGGTTCAGGACCGAGCCTATGAAGTGCGGTTGCCGTTGACCTTCCCTCCGGAGGAAACCCGTGTGAACGGCCAAGCGGTTGCGTACGACCGTGGAGGCGGTCCGAACACCTGGCATTACGACGGAACGGAATTCGGTCCGGTCGTCCGTACTACGCGCTTTCCTACGACGGAAAAGGTAGTGGTCGAACTCACCTTGGCAGAAGGGAATACGGATCTCCTGTCGAACCGCAAACGCCAGATGAAGTGGCTCGACGAAGTATCGCGGCGGGCGGCCTACTATTCCCGCAACTGGCCGCTCAGCCCCGGATACTTCCTCGAAGAGCTCGTGGAGCTGGTACAGACCGGACATCGCATCGAGCTCGATCCGCGTCCGGAAACGATCGAAGCCGAGCTGGCGAAACTCGACGCCGGCATTCCGCGACTGATAGAGGTCCTTCGCGGCGATCCCGAAAGCCGCTTTGCAGATTTGGTGGCCATGTTGGAAAGAATGTAAGAAACCGCCCGGCGGCAGCATTTCCGCCGCTCATTTTTCTTACCTTTCGACCGACAAATTATAAACAAACATGAACACCGCTACCACCACCCTCTCGCCGAGGCTGCTGGCCTTTTTGCGCATTGGCCTCGGCATCTGTTACTTCTGGTTCGGCCTGCTGAAATTCTTTCCGGGCGTCAGTCCTGCCGAAGACCTCGCCATCAACACCATCCACTGTCTGACTTTCGGGCTGATTCCGGCGAAGACGTCCATCATCCTCCTGGCCATCTGGGAAGTGGCCGTCGGCCTGTTACTGATCAGCGGCTTCTGGTTGCGCGGCGCGATCACTGCGGCCCTGGTGCACATGGCTTGTACGTTTACCCCTCTGCTGTGCTTCCCGGAGCTTACTTTTACCAAGGCTCCCTATGCCCTGACGTTGGTCGGGCAATACATCGTCAAGAACCTGGTGTTTGTCGCCGGGCTACTGATCATCGCTCCGGGGAGGGGCGGGAAAAAAGCAGCCGGGAAGATGGAAAGAAAAGAAAAAGTCGAAGCGATGTAGATCGTCCGGCGGAGTTCGAATGTCCGTTCGGACCTCCGTTTTTCCCGTTCGGCAAGGAATTGTTGCGCAAAGCCGCAAAATTTCGGATGTTGGGCTATCCTCCAGCATTCCCTTTTCTCCTATTACCCTCATTACATAGGCCTGCCCTACTGAACACACCTCGTGCTCCAGCATCTGTTCACTTAAAAAACTTCGACTATGCTGACACGCATTTACCAAACCTGTTTTTGGCTGGCACTGGGGTTTTCGATCTTCCTTCCGATAGAAGCGAGTGCGCAACCCTGGTCGCCGCAAGACTCCCATTCCGACGAAAAGCTACGCGATGTGTTCTTTGTCGACGAGCAGACCGGCTGGGCAGCCGGAGAGTCCGACGATAGCAATGCCGACTACCTGCGAAAGACCGTCGATCAGGGGGTCAACTGGCTGGTCCAGGAAGTTGGTCAGGACAATCTCGAGATCCAGGCCATCCATTTCCTGGACTCGCTGACGGGCTTTCTGGTCGGCGAACTGGAATCCGGCTCGACTCCCGGTTTTCTAGCTGTGACAACCGACGGAGGCGATAGCTGGGAGGTGGATGAAACGACCTTCCCGCAAAAACTTTACGGCCTCGTGTTCATCGGCTCGGACCTGGGCTGGGTAGCCGGCAATAACGGTTATATCGCCCATTCTTCCGACGGCGGGAGCAGTTGGGAGGTACAGTCGACCCCGACCGACCGCAAACTCAACGGCATTGCCTTCGCCCATGCACAACTGGGACTGGCGGTGGGGGACCACGGTCGCCTCCTGCGCACGATCGACGGCGGAGCGAATTGGGAACAAGCCGACAGCGGCACCGACGAGGACCTGCTCGCCGTGTCGTTCGGCAGCGACACCCACGCCTGGGCCGTGGGCGACAAAGGCACCGTGCTGGCCACCACCGATGGCGGGCTGAACTGGGAATCGCAACAGGCCAAAACCGACCGACGGCTGTTCGACGTAGATGCCGTATCGGCTGAGGTCGCCTGGCTGGTAGGGAAAGACGGGATCGTGCGCCGCACCACCGATGGCGGGAACGAATGGGTGGAAGAGGACAGCGGCACCGAACGCGATATTTTTGCCGTCGACATGCTTTCCGACTCGCTTGGATGGCATGCTGGGCAGCACGGCAACCTCTTCATTTACCAACCTTCCACGTTTGTGTCGGTGGCCGTAGGCTTGCCGGCAAGCGAAAGGATCACTCTGAGTCCGAATCCGGTATCGATGGGCGGTCAGGTACAACTCCTGGCCTCGCGAAGCGTCGAGTACCAGGTTTGGGTGCACGACGCCCTTGGACGCCTGCTCTGGAGCGGCCGTTTTGCCAATGCCGCCTCCCTGGTGATACCGATGGCCGAACTACCTGCCGCGCCGGGGTTCCTTTGGGTGAGGGTGTACGACGCCGGGTTGGGCAACCTGGCCACCTATCCGCTGGCCATTCACTGATGGCCACTCAAAGCGCCAGTTCCATCACCGGCAAGTACCGCCCGGGGATGGAACTGGGCTTCTGCCCGACGATCCGGAAGCCCTGATGCAGGTAAAAATCGGTGGCGTGCGGATCCGACTCCAGCCAGACGACCCGGCACTGCCGTTGCCGGGCGGTATCGAGCGCATGCTTCAGCAGCGCTTTTCCCACCCCTTGCCCGATGTACTCCGGCAGCACGAACAGGTTCTCCAACTTGTACCGCTCCACCTCCAGCGGATCGAGCGAGTAGTACCCTACGACCAGGTCGCCGACCAGGGCTACACTGGCGATGCTTTGCTGCAGATATTCCGCTCGGATCGTGAGTTCCTCTTCCCAGGCCTTCAGTTGCGCGGGATCGTAGCCCCAATGCGCCTTCGAGCGGCGGGTGATGAGGGTAAGGCGAGCGGCGTCGGCGGGGGAGGCGGGGCGGATGGTCATTCCTCTTCCGATGCTGCTTCGCTCGTGCCTTTTGCCAGGCGGACCTTTTTCTGGGTAGGGTCTTCCCAAAAGATCTCCATTTCCGGGATGTCGGAAAAGACCTGAATAAATTTCTTGTAGCCCAAAGCCTTGTAGATGGTCGTTTCCCCCTCGAAGCTGGCATTACAATGCTCCCAGATCCGATCTACCCAGGCGATCTCGCCTTCGGCCAACTTCTGTTGCACGAACTTGCGAATGGCGCCGAACAATTCATCCTTGGAAACCGTAGCAGAAGGCGGGTCGGCCTCAGAATGAGTGAGTTCAACTCCTTCCCGCAGGCGCGCTCCCCTCCTGACCGGATCATCGCCGACCAGCTCAAGCTCGGGAATTTCCTCCAACAATTCGGAAAGTTTCTTAACGCCGACGATCTTGTACAATTCCGTTCCTAACTGGAATTTCTTGGAGCAGTGCAAGCCGATCCGGCCGATCGCAACCGCTTGTTCCTCTGTGGCATTATCCGCCACAAAACGGAGGATCTCCCGGATCACGGCAGTGCGGTCGACCGAGCTGGCCGGAGAAGGCACTTCCGATGACTTCCCTTTGTCCGCCAAAGTCACGACGTAGCCGTGTTTATCGTCTTTCGTCAGCAAAAGCTGTGGAATTTCCTGCAGGAACGGCAGGACCTTTGTATGGCCCCAGGACTTCAGCAGTTCTTTCGACTGCGGGAAGGCCTGACGCAGGAAGGAGGAAAAGATCGGCAGCGGCACGCCTGACGTTTTCTTCTGCCCCAAAAGCCAGTCGACCAGCACTTGGTACACCTGTTGCTTCGTCGGCGTTTGCCCCACGGCCGACGGTTTAGTATTGGTCTTTTCCTTCGCCTTTTCCGTTTTCGCTTTGGGTTTTTCCTTTGCGTTGGGCATCTTACCGGGGGTCAGGGTCGCCATCGAAACCATCAGGTTCGGGAATTCTCCTTTGATCTCGATACCCGGCAGCGAGTTGAAGAACTCTCCGATCTTCTTGACCTGCAGATTGTCGGTCAGCATATTCCCTCCGCGGAAGCGATCCATGATGCGATCGGAAAGCGCTTTCAGGTTGATCTGCTTTTCCTCCGACAGCAGTTCGAACACGGCGTCAGCTACCGCTTGCCGGACGCCGAAACCGTCGTGCAGCCGCTGTAGCTCCAGATCGAGCACATGACCGTCGGAAAGCAGCTTGATCGAAATGGCCCGCGCACCCCGGCCTTTCTTTGCCGGCACGAATTCGACCAGGCCATGCCGGTTGATCGGCAGCCCTCGCGATTCGGCCACGAGGTCGGAGAAGCGGAAGTTGAGCCGGTGATCGGGAGCATCCTGGATCATCCCGGTCTTCTGGTCGTAATGCACGGCGACGATCTGCCCCAGGCGAGTTCCCGAGCTCGACACCGGCAATTCATCTGCAGCGTCCAGGCTTTCCTGATCTACCTTTAGGGAAAAGAACCACTTGTTCTTCTCCTCCCGGGCGATCACCTCTTCCATGCCTCTCAGTACGGACAGGAGCGATTTCCCTTCCGGATTTTGAGGGGGTTCCGCCAGGCGATGAGCGGCCATCACCCGTTCGAGCAGATCCTCGCCCCGTATTTCCGTTCCCCTGTTCGACTGGCTGCGCAGAAAATCGATCGAGAACTGGAGGACTTTTTCGAACTGATAGGTCGCAGCCAGGACTTGCTGGCGGTTCTCGGCGAGGTTCTTGCTTTTTTCGAAAAAGAGCTCGACGTCTTGCTTATTGGCCAGATGATGCGGATCCCCTCCGGCGATGTGGCCCCTTTTGACGTCCCAGGCACGCAGGCCTACCGGGCTGAAGCCCACGTAGAAGTTGACCGGCTGGTTTTCGTCGCGATTCGGTTGAAAATCGCCGGTGGCCGGCACAAAAAAGGCTTCGATCTTACCGCCGATGATCACCTTTCCGGCCGCAGGGCTATCGATCGTGTCGTCGATTACGCCATTGATGCGCAACAGCAAGTTTTCGTTCTCCCAGAACTTCTTCTTCTTGTCCCAGGGTTCGAGTTCCGCAGAGGAAACGAGGGGACAATCCGGGTTCATGCCGCCCCACCATTCCGTCGAGAAGTTCTTCCGGCCGATGATGTTTTCCTGGCAGCGCTGCTGAGCTTCGAACATCTCGTCGAGGCGATGATCCCGGTCGGT
>JAGQXA010000606.1 GCA_020436865.1 Saprospiraceae bacterium
ACGGCTGCTCAGTATTTGTCCGGTTGCTGCGACTATCTGCACTTGCAGTTGCGCCGCTTCCGGAGCATCGAGTACGAGGTTCAGTTGTTCGGTAGCCGGGTTCGGGAACAGGGCCAACGACTGCCGGGCCAGCTGTTCGAGGATACCGGTCGTGATCCCCTCTTCCGTCACTTCGAAATGCACCTGCGCAGTCGGGTTATCCGGCCCGATCGTCACCCAGGTAATCCCCTGCTCGAGGCCCACAACCTCCACGATCACCTGATAGGTGCCCCAGGCCAGGTTATCGAAACCGAATTCGCCGTTCGCATCGGTCGCCGTATGGGCGATCGGATCGTCGAACTCATTGAGCAGCAGGATCGAGATCCCTTCCAGCGGACTGCTGCCTCCTGATTGTCCGGCTTCTTCGTTGCCGCCGCCAAAATTGGCGCCGTCATCGACCGAGCCGCCGATGAAGCCCGGGCCTCCGGGATTATTGCCCTGTACCAGGAACACGTCGAAGCCGGCCACGCCGACATAGGGTACGGTAATGCTCGCGGCATTATTCCAGAAGAGTTCGCTCACATAGTAGGTCGGCAGATTCGTGGCATACCCGGGAGAGCTCGGATCGAGCGCCACTTTCACCAGGTAGTCGCCGGCCGGCACATCGCCGAAGTCATAGCCGCTGAATCCGAAGGGGGTGTTCTGCAGCGGTACGGTGTCGATGGCGGTCAGCGTACCGGCCATCGGATCGTACACGATGAGATAGGCCAATCCGACCAGGGGTATGTTGTTGATGGTGTCGCCCGGCCAAACGATGCCGGAGACCTGGTATTGATCGATCAAGGCCAGCGTCAGGCAATCCTCGGCCTCACAGCCGTTGGCATCGGTGACGGTTACACAGTACGTGCCGGAACTGTTCACAAAGATGTTCGCAGTCGTCTCCCCTGTGCTCCACAGGTAGGTAAAGGGAGGAGCGCCGTTGGGCGCAACGCCCACCTGATAACCCGTGGAACCTTGCACCGGAAAGGAGTACAGGCTCACGCTGCAGGTAGTATCGGGATCGAATACCAGACAGTCGGTCGAGGTGCAACCCTCGGCATCGGTCAGCGTGGCGCAATAGGTGCCGCCCAGCAACGGCACGATGCTGTCGCCCACCGCGCCGTTACTCCAAACGATCGTATAGGGCATGGCGCCGTAGCCGACCGCCTCGATGAACGGTCCCACCTGCACCAGGAACAGGGAACAGCTATCGCCTCCCATCGGATCGTACACATAGCAATCGCTGGAGGTACAGCCGCTGGCGTCGGTGATGGTCACACAGTAGGTGCCGCTGGCGTTAGGCTGAATGACCTGGGTGGTCTGACCGGTATTCCAGAGATAGGAAAAAGGCGCCTGCCCGCTGGCCACCGCCGTGAGCGGCCCGGCGGGATTATTTTGGATCGTCACGTCGCAGCCGCCTCCTGTGCCGATCACTACCGTAACGCAATCCGAGCTTTCACAGCCCGTGTTGTCGGTGATGGTCACGCAATAGGTGCCGGAGGTGTCGACGGTGATGGTCTGGGTGGTTTCCCCGGTCGACCAGGAATAGGTGAAGGGAGCTGCACCGGTCGCATTGGCCGCGAGGTTGTACAGGATCGTGCCCGGAACCTGCGTGGCAGTCACCGCTACATCACAAGCGCCGTTGGCGCAGTAGACGAAGTCGGCGGTAAAATCGGTACTGCCGGGATTCCAGGCGAACATTTGAGTGAGATAGTTGCCGTTACAGTCGACCATGGTCACCCAGAAGACCCCCTGGGTCAAAAAGGTCGGCACCTGAAAGGAGTCGCTGTAATCGCCGTTGACGTCGGTCTGTACTACATTGGAATAAACCCCTCCTGTCGGGAAGGAATCGGTGTAGATCATGATGTCTACATTGGCCACGCCTGTTCCCATCGGGTCGGTGACGGTGCCCGACACATTGATGGTGAGCTGCGCCGAGAGGGCGCCGGCAGCCAGGATCAGCAGAAATGCGGTAAAGAAGTTTTTCATCCTTGTTGTTTTTGGTAAAAAGGTTTTTCGCCCCCGTACACGCAGTAAAGTTGGCGGGGGTTGGGTAAATGGCCAAAAAAAATCTATTTTTTTCGGAAAATTCACCCGGATCCCAACGACTATGCAACCACTTGCAGAACGAATGCGTCCGCGCACCCTCGACGATTACGTAGGTCAGCAGCACCTGGTAGGCCCAAAGGCCGTTTTGCGCAAGGCCATCGAAAGCGGCCAGATCCCGTCTTTCATACTCTGGGGGCCGCCCGGAGTGGGCAAGACCACCCTGGCCGGCATCATTGCGCAGACCCTGCAGCGCCCCTTCTTCAGCCTGAGCGCCATCAATTCGGGGGTCAAGGACATCCGCGACACCATCGATAAGGCGGAGAAACAGCAGTTCTTCCACCGCCCCAATCCCATCTTGTTCATCGACGAGATCCACCGCTTCAGCAAGTCGCAGCAGGATGCCTTGCTCGGCGCGGTCGAAAAAGGGATCATTACCCTGATCGGCGCCACGACGGAAAACCCCTCCTTTGAGGTTATCTCCGCCCTGCTGTCGCGCTGTCAGGTGTACGTGCTGCAACCGCTCGACAAGGAAGTACTGATCGGATTGGTCGAAAAGGCCCTGGCGACCGACGAAGTGCTGAAAACGCGCACGATCGAGTTGGTGGAAACCGAGGCCCTGCTCCAGCTTTCCGGTGGCGATGCACGCAAGCTCTACAACATCCTTGAACTGGTCGCCCAGGCAGAGCCGGGTGAAGAGGTCCGGATCACCGATGAGTTGGTCAAGGACAAGGTGCAACAGAACCTGGCCCTTTACGACAAAGGCGGTGAACAACACTACGACATTGCCTCCGCCTTCATCAAATCGATCCGGGGCAGCGATCCGAACGGCGCCGTGTATTGGCTCGGACGAATGGTCGAAGGCGGCGAAGACGTCAAGTTCATCGCCCGCCGTATGATCATCGCCGCGGCAGAAGACATCGGACTGGCAAATCCTAACGCCTTATTGATGGCTACGACGGCCCTACAGGCCGTACAGGCCGTAGGCTGGCCGGAGTCGCGGATCATCCTCTCGCAAGCCGCCATCTATCTGGCCACCTCGCCGAAAAGTAATTCTGCCTACCTGGCCATCAAGAAGGCGCAGGACCTGGTACGCGAAACCGGGGATCAACCCGTACCGCTACACCTTCGCAACGCCCCCACCCGACTGATGAAACAGCTCGGTTATGGCGACGACTACCGCTATGCCCACGATTTTCCCGGTAATTTCGTGGAACAGGAGTTCCTGCCGGAAACACTCTCGGCGCGGAAACTATATGAGCCGGGCAAGAATCCTACGGAAGAGAAGGTCAGACAACAACTCCGTACGAACTGGAAGGGGAAGTATGGGTACTAGATGCTGGAATCCAGCATCCAGTATTCTATTTGCTGAGCGGGACCATCAGTCCGGCCGAAAGCAGGAGGCCCCGGTTCTTGACCGTCGCCTCGCCTTCTTCCGCATTGAGGTTTAGCAAGCCTAATACATAGCGCAGATCGGCAAAAAAGACGAGATCATCCTGGGGAATGCGGACGCCGGCGCCAAGGCCGATACCGAGGTCCAAGGTTTCGGTCTCGTCTTTGATATCGAATTCTCCGCCGCCGGGAACTTCGACTTTTGCCGCCAGCAAAAGGCTAACGCTGGGTCCGGCCAACGCATAGGGTTGGATCTCCCCTTCGTCCGTGAACTTATACACGAGCAGTAGCGGGAGATCGAGGTAGGTGACCTTGAACTGGACCTCATCTCCGGATTCTTTGATCTTGGTGCCTTTCCGGGTCACCATCGGCTGAGCCTGAAATTCGAGGCCACCGGCAAGCGGGGTGTTCACGACCCCTCCGATGGCAAATCCGAGTAGCATGCTGTATTCTTCGGAGCTCGGTTCCGGATCAACATGGACGGTACCGAGATTCAGTCCGAACTGGCCGCCGACCAGTAATTGGCCTTTCAGCGGGAGGGCAAAAAACGCTACGGCCGACAGGACGAGCGCGATCGATCTGGTGGAGGTATTCATATGTTGGCAATTTGGTGACGTTGGCGATCTTCCAAATTACCCAATTTTTGCCGTTTCATGGCCATTAAACGGCGCAAAAATACATCCATACCCATGTCCCATCATCTCATATCCCATATCTCACATCCCCCTCAAAGCAACCCCCGCACATCCCGGGTAAAAAAGGATTCCAGGTAATCGATACAGTCGTTGCGCGAATCGCGGCTGATCTGATCCATGCTATTGATCAGGCGCACGAACTCCTGCTTACGGGACACAAAGCGCTGACAGGCGTCGCGCAGTTCCTCCTGTTGCGGAGAGGGGCCGACCAGGATGCGTTCCCGGACGGAGGACTGATCGAGGTTCGGATTCGGCAGGGCGTAGTAGGCATTGACGAAGCCGGAAAAGTCGAAATCATAGGGAACCACCACTACCGCTCCGGAGTCGTTCAGGCGGATCGATTTGACGTTCCGCAAGGAGGGAAGGTCCCAATCGGCATTCCCGATCATAAATTGGAACAACTGCAGGGTGGCGGCATTCTCGGCCGGCAACTGGTCGAAATGCAGCCCATAACAATCGCACTCCTCGCCACCGATGCGTTCGGCCAGTTCATCGGTATCTTCCAGAATAAAGCCCCAGCGAACGAGTTGCCGGCTCTTCTTTTCGGAATCCTGGTAGGTGATCTGTACCAACTGCACCCGATAGCTGTTGGGGGTCAGTTCGTTGAGAAAACGGTAGGTCAGATACTCCCGCAGCACGTAATCGCGTCCGTAGGCGCGGTCGTCGAGGCAGTGGGTCACGAGTTTCAGTTTGTTGTGCTCGTCATACCCGCGCCGTTCCAGTTCCTCTTTGGAGAATTTCAGACGCAAAGGAGGGAAATCGCAGTTCTCCAGGCGGAACTTTCCGCGGGCCTTCACTTCCAGGAGCCACTCGCGCTCGGTTCCCTCGCGATCCTGGTAGCGCAGCACGGCAGTCTGGTACTCGCGAAGCTCCGCATCGTCGCGGATCTGGCGCAGGTCAAATTCGAGGGTAACCTTCAAGACCTCGGCGTAGTGCAGTTCGTCGAAAATAGTGTGGGAAAATGCCGGCAGAGACCACAGTAAAGCCAAGACAAAGGCTACTGCAGCGGCGGCTGACAGTCGGGTGATCATGGTCAGGTGATTTTATTATAACAGTCGGTCCGGGAGTTCCTCCGGCAAGGCCAAAGTTAGCCGGCCGAACAGGAAAAAAGACAAAAGTTCGACAAACGGCCACTTTCGCCGGAGAACGATCCCCCGGTATTCTACGTTTCCAAAGACAAGGCCCGGCAATGAAAGGATGCAGGAAGAGCGAAAGCAATAATTTTCTTACCTTCATCGCTTTGGCAATCATCACCCGACACACAGATAGAACTCGATTTGTCTTCTTAATCGTGAACCATGATCGTTGTGCGATTCCTCAAGCGAATGGCGATCGGTTTGGCCATTGGCGGGATCTTGTGGGGCGGGGCGATGACCTGCAATCCATCCGACCTGCCTCGGGCCGGAGCGTCGGCTCATTCCTGGGCCAAGGAGCCCAAGAACATCATCCTTTTGATCGGCGACGGCATGGGCCTGGCGCAGATCAGCGCATCCTTGTATAGCTCCGACAACCGGTCCGTTTTCGAGTCTTTTCCGGTGATCGGCTTTCACAAGTCGTTCAGCGCATCCGATCTGATCACTGACTCGGCAGCCGGCGCTACCGCTTTTGCCTGTGGGATCAAGACCTACAATAACGCCATCGGCCTAAGCGCCGATACGCTGCCTTGTTATACGATCCTCGAAGAAGCCGAAGAGCATGGATTGGCAACCGGTCTGGTTGCCACCTCCAGCATCACCCACGCCACCCCGGCGGCCTTCATCGCCCACCAGCCCTTCCGCACGATGTACGAAGACATCGCCGCCGACTTCCTGCAAACGGAGATCGACCTGTTCATCGGTGGCGGCAAGAAGTATTTCGACCGCCGGCAATCCGATGAACGCGATCTGATCGCCGAACTACGGTCAAAGGGCTACACCGTCAACGATTATTTCTACAGCGACCTCTCCCTATACTCCAAGTTCGATCCTTCGAAAAACTTCGTCTTTTTCACCTCCGACGACAAGCCGGTACTGGCCATGCAGGGACGAAATTACCTTCCCCTCGCCGCCAAGTTGGCGCCTCCGTTCCTGCGCGAGCGCAGCAAAAAAGGGTTCTTCCTGATGATGGAAGGCAGCCAGATCGACTGGCAATGTCATGCCAATAACGGCTATTCGCTGCTCCCGGAGATGAAGGATTTCGAGGATGCCGTCGCCAATGTCCTGCGTTTTGCCCTGGAAGATCGCGAAACCCTGGTGATCGTAACGGCCGACCACGAAACGGGCGGACTGGCCATTAACCCGGGTTCCAAGCTCAACAAGCTCGATCTGGCGTTCACGACCAACGGCCATACCGCCGCCCTGATCCCGGTCTTCGCCCTGGGACCCGGCGCCGAGGCCTTTAGCGGCATCTACGAGAACACGGCCCTGTATCGCAAAATGCGAGAAGCCTTCGGTTGGGCGACAATAGCGGCGCCTCCTACGACCGGCATGAACTGAGGACTAAAAAGCACGCTTTTTTTGTCGCCCCCTGGCAACTTTTTGCCGCCCCGGTCGTTTTTCCCCTCGGCGCTCCAACCTTTTCTGCTATTTGCTGTATATTTGGTAGTTTGGGGCGTTATTTACCCTCAATGGAGTGCCCGCCTGTTTACCAAATAAAACTATCGAACTATGACCGTCGAAGTGATCGACAATCTGCAAATGATCAAAGAAAGTGTGCGCGACTTTGCCGAGGCGCACATCCGTCCGCACGTCATGGAGTGGGACGAGGCCCAGCATTTCCCCATGGACCTCTTTCACCGCATGGGAGAGCACGGATTCCTGGGCGTATTGGTCCCGGAGGCCTATGGTGGCGCCGGCCTGGGTTATCAGGAATACGTGACCGTGATCGCAGAGATCGCCAAAGTGTGCGGCTCGATCGGCTTGTCCGTTGCAGCTCACAACTCTCTTTGCACCAATCATATCTTGCAGTTCGGCAACGAAGCCCAAAAGCAAAAGTATCTTCCGAAACTGGCGCATGGCGAGTGGATCGGCGCCTGGGGCCTGACCGAACCGAACACCGGTAGCGATGCCATGCGCATGCAGTGTACAGCCGAGAAGGATGGAGAGTACTGGGTGCTGAACGGCGCCAAGAACTGGATCACTCACGGCAAATCCGGCCATGTGGCCGTGGTGATCGCCCGTACCGGCGAACCCCTCGACAGCCACGGCATGACGACTTTTGTCGTCGAACGCGGCACGCCGGGCTTCAAGGCCGGCAAAAAAGAGAACAAATTGGGCATGCGGGCCTCCGAGACCGCGGAAATGATCTTTGAGAACTGCCGCGTGCACGAAAGCCAGATGCTGGGCGCCGAAGGAGACGGGTTCATCCAGGCCATGAAGATCCTCGACGGAGGCCGGATCTCGATCGCCGCCCTCGCCCTCGGAATTGCCAAGGGGGCCTATGAAGCCTCGGTGCGCTATGCCCAGGAACGTCACCAGTTCGGCAAGCCCATCGCTTCCTTCCAGGGGATCAGTTTCAAACTCGCCGATATGGCCACCCAGATCGAAGCGGCGGAACTACTGACGCGCAAGGCCGCCAGCCTGAAGAACCGGGGAGAAAAAACCACCAAGATCTCGGCCATGGCCAAATACTATGCCTCGGAAGCAGCCGTGGCGATCTCTACCGATGCCGTACAGATCCATGGCGGCTATGGATATACCAAAGACTATCCCGTAGAGAAATTCTACCGCGACTCGAAGCTTTGCACCATCGGGGAAGGCACCTCCGAGATCCAGAAGCTGGTCATTTCCCGTGAGGTTCTGCGCGAGGGATAAGATTGAAAAACCACTTTACAGATCTTTTATCTAAACGGGATGGCCGGCGGTCATCCCGTTCTTCATTTCAGCAGTTCGAGCACCCGCTCCGGCGGTCGGCCGATCACCGCCCGATCACCTTGCACGACGATCGGGCGTTCGATCAGGATGGGGTGTTCGACCATCGCTTCGATCCATTCTTCCTCGCTGAGGTTCTTTCCCTTGAAATGTTCTTTATAAATTGCCTCGCCCTTCCGCAGCAGTGATTCCGCAGGAATCTGCAACTTGCGCAACAGGGCCTGCAGTTCCTTCCGCGTCGGAGGCGTCTGCAGATAGAGGATGACCTCGGGCTCCTGCCCGTTTTCGGTGAGCAGTTCGAGCGTTTCTCGGCTCTTTCGACAGCGGGGGTTGTGGTAGATCTGCATGGGGGATGTGGGATATGAGATATGAGATGTGGGATGTGGGATATGAGATGTGGGATATGGGCGACATAATAGCAAAAAAATGGAGGATAAGCAACCGATCTGGCAGCGATCGATCCCTTTGGAGACGATCAATGCGTATTCGCGCAACACCCTGCTTGAGCACCTGGAGATCCGGTTCACGGAGATCGGGCCCGACTTCGTACGGGCCACCATGCCGGTCGATCATCGCACCGTGCAGCCCTATGGACTGCTGCACGGGGGCGCCAACGTAGCCCTGGCCGAATCGATGGGCAGCACCGCCTCTCTACTCTGCCTCCGGGATCTGGAAACGGAGGCCCCGGTAGGCGTCGAGATCAACGCAAATCATCTCCGATCGGTGACCTCCGGCACCGTTACCGCTACTTGCCGCCCCATTCGCGTGGGCCGCAAGATCCACGTCTGGCAGATCGACATCCACGACGATGC
>JAGQXA010000093.1 GCA_020436865.1 Saprospiraceae bacterium
ACCGACCAAATTTTCGAAATGCCGGGTATTGGCATTTACCGGATCTCCAGGCGGTTCTCGGCGCCGGTCAGGTCCAGCCGCCAGCCGTGTTCCTGCGGGACGATCCGGGCGGGTTGGCCGTTTAGAAGTACCAGGTCGGAGGAGTCGGGCCAAAAGAAGGCGATCTTCCACTCCGGGTCCTTTTGTAAGACCCGAAATACCTGCCCATTCGCTGCTTCGGTAGTCTTGTAGACCGAGAGTTCGTTATCGCCGACGATCACGCGTTCCAACGAGACATCCGTCCAGTGAGCAGGCATCAGCGGATGGAGTTCGACCGCCCGGTCGAAAGCCCGGGGCCGGATGCCGAAATAGTGTTCGACAATGGGGGTGGCCAGCGCGTAGACATTCCAGGCCTGCACGATCATGCCGAAGTCGGGCGACACCTCATACATCGAGCCGGGCAGAGCGTAACCGAAGCTGCGGGTCATGCGTCGCAGGTAGTCGAGCGATTCCTCCGGGCGACCGTAGTTGGCTTCGGCGATGGCCTGTACGCCGGTGGGCAGGGTCATGACGGCGCCGACATAGGTGAAAGTCTTTTTCCGGGCGGCAAAAGAGCCCTCGTCGCTCCCGGCGCTATCGTCGCGATCGATGCCGGTCACGAACATCCCGAACGGATTCACGAAGCGGCTCCCGGTGGCCAGGGCGGCAAGGGCTTTGGCGGTATCCGCCACGCCAGTTTCCATCGGAGTGTTCACGACCCAGTTGTGATGCACGACCTGCCCTTGCTTCTGATCGGCGGGGAGTTTGGCGATCTGCTTGCGGGTCTGTTCCAGTTCGGCGACGGCCCAGGGCTTGCCCAGGGTGTCGGCGCGTACGATGGCATCGTCGATCAGGGTCAGCGTCTGGGCCGTGGTGCCGATGAAATCGGCGTACGAGCGGAAGGCCGGCGCCCAAAAACGCGTATTGATGTCTTTCTTCAGCTGTTCGGCGATATCCATACAGCGGCGGCTGTACTCGGCTTCGCCCATGTATCCGGCCATTTCGGCCATATCGGCAAAGGCCTGCTGCGTATACACGGCCACATCGATCATCTCGCTTTCCAGTCCGTGGATCTCCATCATGCCGGCGCCGTCGGGCAGGAGGTTGCCGTCGACGTCGGCCTTGTCCAGGAGCCAGGCCAGGCCATTTTTGCAAAAAGGATAGAATTCCTCGAGAAGATCGCGGTCGCCCGTCCATTGAAAATAAGTCCACACCAATGAACAGAATTGCGGCGTTTCGTTGACGTTGCCGGGATTATATACGGCGCCGTTGGTCGAAGCTTCGTGAATGATCCGTCCGCTCTCGCCGTTCGTCGCTTCCGAGAGGCGCTTGAGAAGTTCGAGCGTCCGGCGCGCCAGTTCCGGGCGTCCGGTGGCCAACACGCCCTGCAGGGCGTAGGCATTGTCGCAGCCGAACCACCACGGATAGTCGGGAATGCCGGCGGAAAGACCGCGCCCCAGTTCCGGCACATCGCGCACCAGCCAGTCGGTATTGTACTTGACCCATTGGTAGGCCGTCTGGATCGCGCTATCGGGAATGCTGAGCCGGGCGGTACCGGCCAGGGTCGCATAGCGTTCCCGCTTTTCCAACAGCAATTCGGGCCCCCGCTCCATCACCTGCTGGAACGTCTGCCCCGCTTCGTCGAGCGAGCGATAGGAACCGGCTACGACGAAGGTGATGTGCGAACTTGCCCCCGGCTCTATCGGCAACAGATAGTGCAGAGCGCCGGTTGCACCGTTACCCCGGCGCTCGAACAGGCAGGAGGCCGGCTCCGCCTTACCGCCGCTGGTGTGGTGATCGGCGCCGAAGACGACATACCAGTCCTGCAGCGAATCTTTGCCCTCGAACACCTGCCTGCCTGCATCCCAGGTCAGCCGATCCGGGCCGTCGACCATGCCGGTGCGCTCGCCGAGCCAGACGGGCCGCAGGTCGACCATGCCGTTAAACTCCAACTGGAGGGTCCGAACTTCCGCGCTCCGGTTTTCGATCGAAAACTGGACGGCAATGGCCTCCAGGCCGTCGGGCACGAATTGCCAACGCTCGACCAGCAGTTGCTCTGCCGGCCAATCGTAGCGATGCATATTGGCAAAAGGAAAATTGACGAACTGATCGGCCTGTTCCAGACAGCGATCCAGTCCGGTAGCTTCTTCGCGCAGACGTACCGTAAAGCCGTCCATCAGCTTGATCGGGTGATCCCAGATCCCTCCCATTTCTCCGGGCACATGCCAGCCCAGGTCCGGAAAACTACCGTCCTGAAAGCCTACCATGTAAAGCCGGTCGCCGGCCGTCACATAGGGGGAAGCCAGGTACTCTGCGCGGCCTTCCAGGCGCGGAACGTCGAGGAGGAGGGTGGCAAAGGTCGACGGTTCTTCCTGGATCGGGCGGCAGGCCATAGCCAGGAGCAGAACGCCGCAGGCTAAGCGGATTATTCTGGTCATGTTGCTTACTTTGGCGGGGAGACCTCCTGCCCGGCCGCTTCTTCCTGACGCGACACCGACGCGATCTCTCCCTTCTCATAGGTGATGATAGAGTCGATCTGTCCGTTTTCGAGATAGACGTAGTGTTTGCCGATCGGAGTGTACTTGTACGTGCCCTTGCGGTGGATCTGCCCATTGCAGTAGTAGATCGTCCAATCGCCGACCGGATATCCGTACTGGTAGTACCGCACGCTCTTCAGCTTGCCGTTCTCGCACCAGGTTTTCACCTCTCCGTGCAACTTGCCGTCGACCAGATTGGCGATGCTCGATTGCGTGCCGTTTTCATACCAGCCGGTCTCCCGGCCATGCGCTTCGCCCCGGCTGAAGTGCTTTTCGAGCTTCTGCTGGCCGTTGTGATAGAACTCGATGAAACGGCCCTGCAGCTTTCCTTCTACATAGTTAGCAATGTACGCCCTCATATCGTCGGGATAATAGCCGAGCTCGGTGTAGGTTTCGCCACTGTCGTCCTTGTATTGGCGCACGACCTTGTACTCGGGCTTGGCCTCTTCGGTTTCGTTATTGCAGGCCGCCAAAAGCAAGGCAAAGCCCAGGATCCATGCTATTTTCATATCGATCAATTTTGAATGGCGGACAAGGAACGAAAAATACTTCATTTGGTCAACTCTTCCAGCTCACGGGACAGGTTTTCCCGGGCCTGAGCCTCAAATGACCGACGAAAGGCAGGGGTAAAGAACAAGGAGGGGCGGTCGAGGAACTGCCGCAATACCTTCCGGCGGCCGGGTCGATAGACCAGATCTGGGAAGCGCCGGTATTCGCGCCTGATCTGCCGGGCATAGAGCCGGTAGGCCTCCCAGGAGCGGCCCAGAACGGAAAGATCGAAGTCGAGGAAATAGCCTTCGTCGGCTAGATCGCCAGTGGGCCTATGCCGGGCCGTCCGGCGAATGAGGTGCCCGACCGCGGCGGTCCGCTCAGACGACAACCCAAGCTCCGGCAACAAGACCTCGGCCCGCCGGGCGCTTCTTTCTTCGTTGTCCGAGCGGCCGGGCACATACACGAGGTCGTGATACCAGACGGCCAGTTCGACGACCTGCGGGTCGGATAGCTCCCGCCGGTATTCGTCCGCCAACGACAGCAGATCGGAAATGTGTTGCAGATTGTGATAGGCTCGTTGCTTGCGCCCGTACTGCCGGGCCAGTTCTTCCCAACAGCGATCCCGCCAGGCAGGCGGAGCGCCCAGCGAATCGGCCAGACGCCTCCAATGAAGCAAAAGCGCATCCTCCATGGTATATGCGGTTCGGGTTAAATGGCCCTGACATCCAAGAGATATGTCGCCCTCATGGGGCTGAAAAACCGAACCTCGTACGATTGTTAATCCCCCAATTAACCAATCCCCCAATTAACCAATCCCCCAATCCCCCAAT
>JAGQXA010000607.1 GCA_020436865.1 Saprospiraceae bacterium
ACCCACTCGCCGGTTTGCCCGTCGACCTTGTTGTGAGCGGCAAAGAGCGTACGGGCATTTTCGAAATGCACTCCGAAGTCGACTTCGCCATTTAGCGTTTCCAGGGTTTCGGGATCGAGTCGATAAGGCAGGGAGCTCTCGTCGAAGGCGTACAGTTTCCCGTTGAGCACCCGCACGGTCACGCCTGCCTGTCCTTTGAATTTGCCCTGGAAAAATGCATTCTTCAGCATTCCTCCCGGCCGGCGTGTCGTCCAGGTATTGTACAGGTACTTGTCGGCTGCTTCTTCATCGAGCCACTTGTGGGTGCGCACGAAGCGATTGCGGTAGTGTACAGCGCCCTTGGCAAAGCGGAAGGCTTGTACCATACCGTCTCCATCGAGAATATTGGCCTTGCGGTAACCGTCGCGTTCGAAGAGCCCAGGGCCATTGCGATAGAGCGTGCCGCGGATCTCCGCCGGGATCTTACCTTCGACCAGGGGGTGATAGGAATGCTCTTCCCGAAGGGAGCGAGCCAGCCCGAAAGCCTGGCTGTAGTCGTGTTTGCTTTTCATCTTTAGGCTGATTTGCTCGGCGATCATGGGCGCGGCGAGGAGCGATGCTGTTCCGATGCCGGCTGTCTTTAGAAATTGTTTGCGGTTCATGTCTCGCCTTTTGAGAGTGATCGTATTTTATTCAGAGCCCGTTATTTGTTTGCCGAGCCGTTCGGACATTCATGATCTCGTTTTTTATGATCCGCTACAAAGATGGGGGCTGATAGAAGGGCTTGCCAAGACCGACCGGATCAATCGGGACAGGGAGGGGGCGAATCGGGATGTTTGGAAAAGGAGGCTGAAAATCAGACGCAATTCAAAGATTATCCCGAACTTAGGAGGACTTTCAGCTCTGACGTCCCCGCGAAAGATGAAGCTCAACCGCACACTACTCCTCCTTTTTGCCGGGGCAGGGATGCTTCCCCCTCTGATCTTTCGGGCAATCGCCTGGTATCACGGAGGCCCGATGGCATCCTGGCCTTCATTTGGCAAAACCATGCTCATCTCGGTGATCACGACCGTGGCGATCTCCTGCGGCGTGGTCAGCGTCATGATCTGGCTGCAGAAGGCTCATCCCTGGCGCGAAGGCGTGCTCAAACGGATCGTGTTGGAATCTACTCTGACCACCCTAACCGCCTGTACGCTCATCGTAGCATTGACGCTGATCCTGTTGCCGATCGCTCCGCAGGAGAACCTCCGGACAGCCCTCTTCAACTACCTCATCGTTGCCGTGATCATGAACTTCGTGCTGGTGGCGCTCACCGAGGGGATCTTCTTTTTCCGCCAATGGCGCAATTCGGCAGTGGAAGCCGAACGGTTCAAGAAGGAAAGCATACGAGCCCAGTTGGAAAGTCTCAAAAATCAGGTCAACCCCCATTTCCTGTTCAACAGCCTGAACACCCTTTCCAGCCTGATCGATCGCGACCAGGAACTTTCGAAGGAGTTTCTTGACGACCTAGCCACCGTTTACCGCTATGTGTTGCAGTATAAGAACGAAGAGGTCGTTCCGGTGCAGGCCGAGCTGGATTTCATTCACGCCTTTATCCAACTATTGAAAAAACGCCATGGCGACCGCGTTGCCTTCCATTTCAACGTGTCGCCGGCCATCCTGCAGCAGGGCATTCCGCCGATGACTTTGCAGCTGTTGGTGGAAAATGCGGTCAAGCACAACATTGCCTCCTCCAGAAAGCCGCTGAAGGTGGAAGTGTTCAGCCGCGAAGAGACCCTGGTGGTTCGCAACAACCTGCAGCGAAAAAAGAAGGTGTCCTCGAATGGGGTCGGCCTCCGGAACATCCAGCGGCGGTATCAGTACCTTGTCGAAAAGAACATCGAGATCAACGAAAGCGATCAGTATTACGAAGTAAGAGTTCCGATCATCCCCCTCGCCTAAGCCTTTGCCCATGAAAGCATTGATCATCGAAGACGAACCCCTGGCAGTCGACAAGCTCATCGGCCTCCTGCAACGCTACGACCCGAATATCGAAGTTCTGGGCCCGATCGATACGGTAGAAGAGGCGGTCGAATGGTTTGCCGGGCACGCGCCACCCGACCTTCTCTTCCTCGACATCCACCTGGCCGACGGCTCCAGCTTCGAGATCTTCGAACAGATCGAGGTGCCTTGCCCGATCATCTTTACGACGGCCTACGATCAATATGCCATCCGGGCCTTCAAGACCAAAAGCATCGACTACCTGCTCAAACCGGTCAAGTTCGAAGACCTGGAAGCGGCCCTCGAAAAGTTCAAGGAATTGTTCGCAGAGCATCCGCAACCTTCGATTAGCCAGGAAATGCGTGCGCTGGCCAGCCTGATCCAAAGCAACCTCAGGTCGTACAAGACGCGCTTTCTGGTGAAGGCCGGCCAGGTCATCAAAAGCATTTCCATCGCCGAGGTCGCCTATTTCCTGTTTGAAGATCGCAACACCCTCCTGGTCACCAAAGGCAACCGGCGTTATCCCGTCAAGCATACGCTCGACGAATTGGAGGAACTGCTCGACCCCGAACAATTCAACCGGGCCAATCGCCAGTTTATCATAGGTATCGATGCGATCCACAAGATCCACCCCTGGTTCAAGGGGCGGCTGAAGCTGGACCTGTCGCCTCCCCAGGAAGTCGATCTGGTGGTCAGCGCCGACAAGACAAAGGCCTTCAAGGAATGGCTGGGGTGGTGAGCGGAAATATCGAACATTTTTTAGCTTTGTCTCCACAAAGAAATCGAAATGCGAGGCTGTTGCGCCCTCTTGCTGAATGTCTTGCTTTGCACTTCGCTCTCTTCCCAGGAGATCCACTTTTCCTTTCAGCACCTTACGACCGACCAGGGGTTGGCGACCAACGAAGTCAACGCCATCCTGCAGGATAGCAGCGGATACATCTGGTTCGGAACTTCCCACGGGCTGCAGCGGTACGACGGTCAGCGCTTCCTGACCTTCCGGCACGATCCCGACAATCCGCGGACCATCCCTTCGAACATGGTCAGGCATCTGCATATCGATCGCCGAAACCGCTTGTGGTTGATGTCGCCCGGAGGCCTGACCGGCATCTTCGACACCGGGAAAATGACCTTCCGGAAGATCGAGATCTACCGGGGCGAAAACGAGATAGAACTTCTCCCCGAGGCCCGTTTTATCGGCGACGAGTGGGGGAATGTGTTCATAGTGGACCTCCACGAAGGCCTTTTCATCTGGAACGAACGGGAAAAGCGCTTTCTGGCCTGCACCTTCCCGCCCCCAGCCGCGGAAAACTGGCGCGTCGTCAGCCTGGCGCCGCGGCCGGGCACCTCCGAGTACGTCGTGAGTTTCGGAGCGAACGGCCTGTACCTGTTTCACACCGAAGAAGGAAACTGGCAGGCCGGCAAGCGCCTGTTGCAACCGCTTTCGCTGCCCGGCTTTCCGCATGCCCGCGACTTCTACAATGCATTTGTAGATCGCCAGGACCGTCTATGGTTTCAATCCTGGCCCAATAATACGCCCAAGGTGTACTGCTACCGCCTGGCCGATCGCCGGCCGTTGATCCAGGGATACGAGCCCATCGAGCTGGTAGGCACCTATATCGAGACGCGGCCGTTCTTCCAAAGCAGCGATGGGGCCATTTGGGCCTACGGCTACGACGTGTTCGCCCGGTACGACGAATCCTTGGACACCTTTCAAGTGGTGCACAACGGTTATGCCAACAGCCGCTCGATCCAGTATCGCCTCGTCAGCACTCTTTTCGAAGACCGCGAACAGACGATCTGGGTCGGCACCAACGACAACGGGGTGTTTTCGTTCAATCCTGGCAAGGAATTCTTTCATAACGTCGAACACCTCAACCGGCGAATGAACCGGCGCGGCCACGGTAGTCCAATGGCTTTTCTCGAACTGGCGGATAGCACCATACTGGTTTCGGTGTGGTCGGACGGACTTTACCGCTACGACCGGCAATGGAACGACCTGCCGGTGCAGTTCGAAGGTCTACCGTACTCTCATGACTACAGTTACTGGAGCCTGTACCGATCGCAGCGGGAAGGGATCGTCTGGCTGTCTTCACAACCCGGCCGGATCGTCAAATACCACGAAGCTACCGGGCTGGCAGAGCCCTTTCGGGCCGCCATGCTGGAAGACCGCACCATCCGGCAGGTGGTCGAGGATCGCCAGGGCAACCTGTGGCTGGGCATGCACGGCACGGGCGTCTTCTACTGGAAGGTCGACGGCGACGGCCGCTTGGCGGAAAAAGACCTCAGTCGCTTCGATGCCCTGCCAAAATGCCTGGTCGCCAAGATGATCCTCGACCGCCAGGGGCTCCTGTGGGTGGCGACCGAAACGGCAGGGCTATACGCCATCGACCCCGTGACCCGACAAGTGCGCCTGCACCTGACCAGCGATGCGGCCGCCCCGGAACACCGCCTTGCCGAAAAGGGCGTGTCGTCGGTGCTGGACTACAACGATAGCCTGGTCGTCATTTCCGGGTCCTCTACCCTCCTGGCGTATAACCGGAACCGCGGTTCCCTTACCCGGATCCCGAACGAGCAGGCCATAGCAGGGTACATCGCCGACCTCGCCCTCGACCGATCCGGAAATGTTTGGGTGTCCACGACCAGCGGATTGTACCGGATCGACATTTTCCACTCGAACACCCTGAGGTTCGGCCGCCGCGACGGGATCGACGACGAAAATTTCGTACTGGCCTCTTCCCGCCTGTTGAGCGATGGCCGGATGCTGTTCGGCGCTTCGGAAACCTTTCTGGTGTTCGACCCCGCCGTTTTCGACCAATTGGAACAAACCACCCCGGAAGCCAGCATTACCACCCTGCACGTGAACAACCGCCTGGTTCTCGTCGATTCGGTACGGGAAGCGGGGGCCCTCCGGCTCCGATCCTACGAGAGTTCCCT
>JAGQXA010000608.1 GCA_020436865.1 Saprospiraceae bacterium
AAGCAGGGCTGCCAGTGCAAGGAGGTTTCTCATGGGGCTGGTTTTTATGCGATGACGCCGCCGGCGAGTTGCAGGATCGCCAGGGCAATGCGGTTGATCGATCTTTGAGCTTCGTCGGGCGGCGTCAAGTTGAGTTGTTGTTCTTTCTCCACAGTGGCGAGTTGGCCTTTCAACAGGACGATCTGGTGCAGGGCGGCTTCCGGCCCATTGGTCCGGTAGTGTGCTTCCAACAGGTCGAGTGCGGCGGCCAAGTCGCCGTTCGCTACCAATTCCATGCACTGCCGGGCCAAAACGTTACCCGCGGCGCCGGCTATTTCGCTTCGGGACTTTGCCACTTCGCGGATCACGCCTTCGCTGGGGCGGCGTAATTCCTTTTGGGTAAAGAACAGCAGGCTGAGCAAGCCGGCCAGGAGGGCATTGGGCGGCAATATCCATAGCAGCGAGCGCTGCAGATAGGCGTCGAGTCCCAGGTCGAGCCGGTCGATCGCCGCCTGCGAAAAGAATACGGTGGCCAGCAGCAGCAGCAGGTAGGCGATGCTGCCCGAGCGCAGCGCCGCGTAGGTGTCGGCCGGGATCAATTTGGCCGGATGCCTGTTCAAGGCGGCGCTCAGGAAAAGCGCGACAAAGCCCGGCAGCAGCGCCAGGCCGGTCCAGCCCCAGGCCAGTCCTTCGATCCCGCTGTACTGCCCGAAGATCGTTTGGAGGAAAATGAAGAGCAGCAGCAGGCCGCCCAGCCCCATCCACCAGGGGCGCAGGCCCTTGCGCGCTTCGCCGATGAGCAACCAGTCGTTCATTTGCGGGAGATCTGGTCCAGCAACTGCGAGCGCTGCAAATGGGTACGTCCGGGCAGTTCGCTGGGTTTGGTGAGGAAATCATCGCCGTTGGACTCCTTTTTCCGAAACTCGTAGATCAGCACGGTCACTTTGGTGTCGTCGTCGACTTCCCGGCGGCCGATCTCGCGGGGCAGGCGGTTCGATACCTCGTCCATCCAGCCGTGGGCTTCTTCCCAACTGACGGTACGTTGGCGGTCGGCCGTCCAGGCCTGGTCGGTCACGATAAAGGCGAACACCCGGAAGTAGCGATCGTCGTTGGTGAACAGTTTCTTGAAATATCCGAGGAAGCTATCCAGCGAGAAGGTCTCCTGCCGTTCGGCCCTGGCCGACCAACGGGCGTCGTCGTTGTGCAGGCAGGTACCGTCGGGGTTGAACTGTTCGATGCGGGTGACCAGCGCAAAGCCGCCTTTTACGTGGAAATAGCGGCAGGAATAATATCCGCGGACGTCGAGCGCCTGGAAGAGGCGGGCGTCGATGTCGCGCAATCGCTGGCAGTCGCCGAAAAGATCGGTCAGGTCGTACGAAGCCGAAGCCGGCGCCGGCGGGAAGGGGAATTCGGGTACGCCAGCCAGGGCGTCGCCCGAACCATCGTCCTGATAGCTGCTATGAGGAACGGCCAACAGGGCCGCTTCGGCCCGGTCGAAGCCTCGCTCGAGGGCAGCGACCCATTCGGAAGGATCGGGCGGCGCCAGTTCGGGCAGAAAATCCGGCAGGCGAGCCAGCAGGGCCCGCTGTGCTCCCAGGGTATAGAGAACATAGCCCGTGTATTCGGCGGCCTCCAGGCGCTCGTCGTCGGCCAGGGCGCGGATGAAGCGGTGCTCGTTGAGGTGGTGGCCGATGGCGTGACTGAGTACGGCCAGTCGCAACACATCGGCCGGCAGCGTATCGAGATAGCGGGGGTTGATGAAAATGATCCGCTGCCCGTCGACAAGGGCCGGGCGGACGGCGCCGGTATCTGCTTTTTGCAGGTAGAAATCGGCCTCTTGCTCGGTGACTTCCAGTATTTCGCCGACCCAACCGAACACGGCCGTGTCTGCACCCCAATCAGACGGCCTGCTTTGCGCCTGGATCTGACCGGCAAGAAGCAGGGTCATGCACAAAAACAACCAGGGTAATGTGGCGCGGATCCGCATTTTCCAACGGAGAGGGAGAGAGGTGTTCTTCATTATTGGCTGGTTTAGGGTATGATAAAGATATCAAAAATTATCAAATGATTTGATCAGCCCTGGCGTTATAGCGAGAACAGATCGCGGCAATAGTTATATGTTAAGGGAGGTATGGAAGTTACCCGGTGGAGAACAGACACGGGGCAAGTGCGAAAGGGAAAGAGGAATGAGAAATGGCCCCGCATGGAGATTTTCCTTATTTTTATCGAAGAGGCGCCGGGATGTCAGGTAGGCAAGAGAAGTAGATTCAAGACCGGATCATGAGATCGAACAAAAGCAGAGGACCGGAAAAGCCAGGAAGGTCGGCGGCCAATATGACTTCGGTGCGCATCGCTTCCGCTTTTCCGGCCTTCGCCGACAATCGGGCCGAGTTCGCGATCCAACGAAAACTTCAAGGCATCGCCAACGGCCGACTGCCGGTCATTCAGCGAAAACCTCCTTTGGTCGATTACGACAGTTTTACCGATGATGGTTCTGAGCGGTTTATCGATTGGTACGATGAGGGCGTCCGTCTAGTTGAAGAAAGAGGGAAATATGACAATGACCCTATCAGGATCGGCTATACCGTGGTGGGGGTCGAGGGTGAGGTTCTCTACGATTTCGAGCAACATTTGTACCTGTATCGGGGGCAAAAGTACGATTCGGTGAAGGATATTCAACGGGGCGCTCCGCCGCTTCACTTGTTTGAAAGTGAAAGCACCTACAATGCGATCCCTCCCGACTTCTTGGCGCACTCCAAAAAACTGCTGATCCAGTGCGCTGTGGCCGGCGGCGAGATCTACCGGATGATCCTGAAAGGGCATCAACCGCAGGTCCGGTACCTGCAACGAGCGGGCAAGGACTATCGCGCATCTTCGGCGGTGGAAAGATATCAGGAATGGCCGTTCGAGTACTTTGAAGACGACGAGGTCAATGCTCCTCCAATGGGCATGGCTGATGAGTTCGCCGAGTTGAAATCGAACCGTAGGGCGGCAGTTTTCGCAGGTATGGAGCCGTCCAAGGTGGCGATAGACAAGGAGTTCCCTCTGATCGCCGGTACCAATCTGGTCTATGTCCGGGGAAAGGCCAAGCCTATCAGGGGCGTCCTGTCTGTTTTTGCCACCGCCCTTTTTCTGGGTGATCTGGACCTGAACGCCGGAAATCTAGGCTTGGTGGAAACCGAAGATTCCTTTTCCGCAGTCAAGATCGACCCGGAAGTTTCCTTTAGCCGGATGTTCTTCGAGCAGGGGCCCGCGGAGGTCGAGGCTGCCCTCCGGGAACCGGCCAAAGACTGGGATAACGAGGACTTTGCGGCAACTTTTGCCGGTACGATCCGCGAGGGGCTCGACGAACAGGAAGACCTGATCGCCGGATTGATCGGGAGTCAGGAGGCTCGTCTGGAAATGTACGCAACCATTGCCACCATTCTCAAATGTCCCTTGGCGCAATATCGGCAGGTCATTGATCGCTGTTTGTCCGATGAGTTCCAGCAGGCCAAGATACTGCTGATGCAGTCTTTTGAAAGACGACTCGAGGTATTTCGTCAGGTGGCGGCAAGGCTTGAGAATTTCTCGCGGTTGTACCCGGATATTAAGTAACCAACGTTGCGATGATCCACCCCTTGCGATCGCTATCGGGACCGGTCAGAGATCGACGATATCAGTCGAAGTGAAGATAGAATAAAGATCAAATGAGCTATAAGAATTCCTTCAGCCTCACTATTCTATTCCTTCTCCTACTGCCGTGTCTGGGAAAGGGGCAGGAATTATTCAACCGTCGTTTTCATTTGGGGTACCAGAGTCTGATCTTCCGCAGCATTGAAGTGGAAAAGGACGGCTACTGGATCTCTGGCATTG
>JAGQXA010000094.1 GCA_020436865.1 Saprospiraceae bacterium
AATTTCTCGTAAGTGGCGGCCACGTCGCGGGTTTTGAACTTGGTGATCGACAGGCCCAGATCGCCGAGTTGAATATCGAAAGCAGCCGGTTGTGGAGTGCGGCCGGTGTACTGCCAGATCTCGAGTCCGCCGCCGCCCTGGGCGTTGATCGCCAGCACGGCGTGGCGTTCCTGCGGTTGGTTGTCGGTGTAGGGCAGCATCAGGTTGGCTTCGGCCGCTTCGTCGAAGACCGGGATGTCCATAGCGAAGTGCCGGCGGTACCAGGCCCAGGCGTCGTACACGCTCGGAATGCCGATACCCATTTGCTGAATGCCGCTGATGATGGGTTTCTTCATATTGTGTGCTTGGTGGAAATAGGGACCGACGCCGGCTGCCGGCCGGCGTCGGTCGAAAGATCTAGCGTGCAACGACGCCGTAGGCGCCCGACTGCAGCTTGCTCTTGATGGCCTGGAAGGCCTTGATGGTCAGGTCGATGTCTTCCTGGGTATGCACAGCCGTCGGGATGAGGCGCAAGATGACCATGCCTCTCGGGATGACGGGGTACACCACGATCGAGCAGAAGATACCGTGGTTTTCGCGCAGGTCGTTGACGAGGGCCATGGCGTAGCGTTCGTCGCCTTCCATGTACACCGGCGTGACGCAGGTGTTGGTCACGCCGATGTCGAAGCCGGCTTCCTTCAGGCCGCTTTGCAGGGCGTTGACGTTGCGCCAGAGGTTGGCTTTGTGCTCGGGCTGCGTGCGCAGCAGTTCGAGGCGCTTCATGTTGCCGACCACGAGGGGCATGGGCAGCGACTTGGCGAACATCTGCGAGCGCATATTGTACTTGAGGTACTGCATGATGTACTTGTCGCCCGCCAGGAAGGCGCCGATGCTGGCCATCGACTTGGCGAAGGTCGAGAAATAGATATCGATCTCGTCCTGTACATTCTGCTCCTCGCCGGCGCCGGCGCCCGTTTTGCCGAGCGTGCCGAAGCCGTGGGCGTCGTCGACCAGGAAGCGGAAATTGTACTTGTCTTTGAGGGCCACGATCTCCCGCAGCTTACCCTGATCTCCGCGCATGCCGAACACGCCCTCGCTGATCACGAGGATGGCGCCGCCGGTCTGGTCGACGATGGTCTGGGCGCGCTTCAGGTTTTTCTCCAGGCTTTCGATGTTGTTATGCTCGAAGGCGAAGCGCTTGCCGAGGTGCATGCGCACGCCGTCGACGATGCAGGCGTGGCTTTCGGCGTCGTACACGACCACGTCTTTCCGGTCGAGCAGGGCGTCGATGGCCGACATGATGCCCTGGTAGCCGAAGTTGACGAGCAGGGCGCTTTCCTTCTGCACGAACTCGGCGAGTTGTTCTTCGAGCTGGTCGTGCAGGGTGGAGTTGCCCGACATCATCCGGGCGCCCATGGGATAGGCCAGCCCCCAGTCGCGCGTGGCTTCGGCATCGACCTTGCGCACCTCGGGGTGATTAGCCAGACCGAGGTAGTTGTTGATGCTCCAGCACACCACTTCCTTGCCGTTGAACGTCATACGGTTGCCCAACTCGCCCGTGAGGCGCGGAAAGATGTAGTAACCTTCCGCTTCTTCCGCCCACTTGCCGAGGGGACCGGGGTTAGCTTTAATTTTTTCAAACAGGTCCATATTGGAAAAATTTAATGTGATCGCAAATGGTGTTTGGACGTCCGCCGATCAAAACGGATACGCCCTTTCGCTCCGGTTTTTTGAAAAGCAAACGCAAAGTTCTGAAATCACAGCCAATTAATGGAATAATTGGGGGGGAAAGGTGGTGGAGGAGCAGTTGGCGGATACAGTTGGCAGGGGTGGCCCGCCTTCACTGAAGTTACGGCGGGGCAAGCAAGAGTGCTCCCCAAAGACCCAATCTCCCAATCAACTAATAAACCAATAACCTAATAAACCAATTACCCAGCAAACCCCTGCTCGCGCATCCAGTCGTCGTTGAAGATCTTGCCGAAGTACTTGCTGCCGTGGTCGGAGAAGAGCACGACAACCGTATCCGTGGGGCGCAATTGATCGGCTAGTTCGAAGACGCCCTGCAGGGCGGCGCCGCTGGAGTAACCCACCAGCAGACCTTCGAGGCGGGCCAGGTCGCGGGCGCGGAAAGCGCTGTCGTCATCGCGCACTTTGACGAAGCGGTCGACCAGATCGAAGTCGACATTGTCGGGAATGATGTTCTTGCCGACCGCCTCCAGCTTGTAGGGGTAGATCTCCGATTCGTCGAACCGCCCGGTCTCGTGGTACTTTTGTAAGACGGAACCGTAGGCGTCGACCCCGATCACCTGCACGCCGGGCTTGCGCTCCTTGAGGTAGCGCGCCGTGCCGGAAAGCGTGCCTCCGGTGCCGCAGGCAGCCACGTAGTGGGTGAGGCGGCCGCGTGTTTGCTGCCAGATCTCGGGACCGGTCGACAGATAATGCGCCTCGCTGTTGTCGAGGTTGTAGTATTGGTTGAG